>JANYFQ010000056.1 GCA_025362615.1 Hymenobacter sp.
CTGGGTGAGCAGCGGCGCGGCTTGGTTGGGCAGGTACACATCGAGTTGATTCCCATCTTCCCGGGTAATGACGAAGCTGCGGCCCCGGGCATCGGATACCAGGCGGAAGCGGGCGGTGCGGCTCCAGGTAGCCACCCGGCGGCGGGTCAGCATATCGCCGCTCAGGGTGAAGGTCAGCAACTCGCCGTGCTGGTTCACGGTGGTGAGTTGAGTGCGGCCGAGGGTGCTGCCGGGCTGCACCAGCAGGTTGCCGGCCAGCCGCGCCCCCAGGCTCAGCGGGAAGCCCGGAAACAGGTTGCCCTGGCCATCGAAGGCGTACACGTAGCCGTTCTGGAGCGGGGCCACCACCACGTCGCGCCCGCCCACGCTGAGCAGCGCGGGCTCGCCGGCCAGCGGAAAATCGAGCCGCTTGGGCTGCCAGCCGGGAAAGAGGTGGCCCTTGGCATCGAGCAAAATAAGGTCGTGGCCGGCGGTGCGGGCCAGCAGGCGGGCGGGCGCGTCGGGGCCGGCCGGGGCGGCCAGCAGCGCGGCCACGCGCACGGTGTCGGGCAGGTTGAGGGGGAAGGGCAGCACCGCGCTGCCGTCGGTGGCCAGCAGGTGCAGGCGGGGGCCGGCCCCCAGCAGCAGGCCGCCCGGCACGCCGCCGCCGCTGGGCAGCAGGGCTTGGCCCACGGCCGGCCCGGCCAGCGTATCGGACCACAGCACCGCATTGTCGGCACTCACGAAGTGGAGCACGTTGGCCGAATCCTGCACCACCACGGCCGGAATGCGGGTGCCCAGTGCCGGCAGTACCGTGGGCATTCCCACCAATTCATGCTTGAAAGCCAACACCCGGCCGTTGGCCGCCGCGCCGCCGGCCTGCGCCGTGGCGGGACCCAGGTCGGGGTGGCGCAGCAGCAGCTGGGTGTAGTATTGGGCATCGGGCGCGGCCTCGTTCTCGGCCGGCACCAGCTGGAAAGCGAGCTGCGGGAAGCGCTTGAACAGGGCCTCGTTGCGCAGCAGGCCGGCCCGGCGGTCCTCCGTGAGCACGCCCAGCAGAGCGTTCCAGCTGTTGCGGGTGTCCACGAAAATGCTCAGGCGGGCGCGGGGCAGCGTTTCTTTCAGGAAGGCCATTTGGGCCGGGGTCTGCGCCCAGGTGCGGCCGGCCACTACGTCGGCGAGGTAGCCGTTGAGGGTCAGCTCGTCTGAGAGCACCAGGTAGCTGCCCACCAGCACGCCGGCGCTGGCCGTCACCTCCACTGCGCCGGGCCGGGCGGCGGCCAGCAGCGGCCCCAGCACCGCCGCCTCCGCGAAGCCGACGGGGTGCACCTCGTAAGGCCCTACTTTGGTGAAGGCCGGCGAGTTGCCCTCGATGCGGCGCAGGCGGGCCAGCCACCGGGCCGTGCGCGCCGGCACCGGGCAGCGCACAAACGCCAGCCGCCCCGGCCGGCTGCCCGCCGCCACCGCCGCCAGGTAGCCAATGGCCATGTCGCCCCCAAACGTGGCCCGCAGGCTGTCCAACGCCGCGTTGCGCCCCAGCGAATCGGCCAGCGGCGGGCCGGGCCGGGGCCGTGCCCGGTAGGGCCAGGTGCGCGCCGGCCGGGCCGCCAGGTGCAGCAGCAGGGCCGTGCGCGTGCTCATCAACTCGCTCAGGCCCAGCGGCTGCGCGGGCTGCCCGCTCATGCGCTGCTGGAGGGTGCCCCGCGCTGTTTCGGGATTCGAGAACCCTTGCAATTGCGCCCGGCTGCCCTCCAGCCTCACCCCCAGCAAGCCCTGCGACACCAGCCCCGTGAGCTGGTCGAATTGCCCGTGGGCATCGCGCCGAAACAGCACGTCGAGAAACTGCGGCAGGCGGCGGTAGTTAATCAGCAGCGAGCCGTCCACGCCGCGCAGCTTCAGCAAATCGGTGGTGCCGAAGCTGGCCAGTATGGTGGGCGCGTCGGGGTGGGCCAGGCGGCGCACGACGGCTTCTACCAGGCCGGCGTTGGTGCTGATGAGCAGGTGGTTGCGGTAGTTGAAAACGGTTAGGCTGAACCCGGTGCGCTGTTCGCTGAGCACGGTCAGCTCCTGGCCTTCGTAGTCGCGGGTGGCGAGGCGGTAGCGGGCATCGCGGCCCAGGGTTTCGAGCAGGCCGCGCAGCTGCCGGTACTCGCTCACGCGGCCCAGCGGCACCTGGTAGAGCACGTCGAACTCGCCCTGCCCCGTGACGTGCACCGAGGTGATGACCAGCTTGCGGCCCAGCAAAGCGAGCAGGCCGTTGCGGCGGCGGGCGCTGCCGCCGGCCAGGCTGTCGGCTAAAGCCAAGTGGCCGGCCGCCTGCTGGAAATAGCGCACGGCCGTGAGGTTATCCCACAGCTCGGTTTCCTGCAAGTGGCGCACCAGCGCGGGGTGGTCG
>JANYFQ010000006.1 GCA_025362615.1 Hymenobacter sp.
ATTCGGGGCGGGTGTAGCGCGGGTTTTCAACCCGCGCGTGAGGCCGTTTTACCCCGTGCTTCGCGGGTTGAAAAC
Source organism: Hymenobacter sp. (assembly GCA_025362615.1). Classification (GTDB taxonomy): domain Bacteria; phylum Bacteroidota; class Bacteroidia; order Cytophagales; family Hymenobacteraceae; genus Hymenobacter. The sequence continues at coordinate 76 of JANYFQ010000006.1, forward strand.
CCGCGTTACGATGACCATCCTCCTCAACAAGCCCTACGAAGTCCTCACCCAATTCACCGACGAGCACGGGCGGGCTACACTCAAAGATTTTGTGCCCGTGCCGAACGTGTATCCCGTTGGCCGCCTGGATTTTGACAGCGAAGGCTTGTTGCTGCTCACCGACGACAAGCACCTCCAGCACCGCCTGAGCGACCCGCGCTTCAAGGTGCCCAAAACGTATTGGGCGCAGGTGGAGGGCACAGCTACGGAAGCTGCCCTGGCCCATTTGCGGCGCGGTATGCAACTAAAGGAAGGGCTGACGCTGCCGGCCCAGGCCCTCGCCATCGCCGAGCCGGCTGGCCTGTGGCCGCGCACGCCGCCCATCCGTTACCGCGCTGCCATCCCCACAAGCTGGCTCGAAATCCGCATCACGCAGGGCATGAACCGGCAGGTTCGCAAGATGTGCGCCGCCGTGGGCCTGCCCTGCCTGCGGCTCGTGCGCGGGGCCATCGGCGAGCTGAGCCTAGGCAATTTGCAGCCCGGCCAGTGGCGCGAAGTGGCAGTGGGGGAGGTTTGAGCTGTTGGTTTCCTGTTTCTGGTTGCTGGTTGGCCGTTCTGGTATCTGTCCCGCAGTGGGCGCAGGGGCAAAAACGCAGTGAGCGCAGTATCGTTCAAAGGCCGTATAAGCAATAATTAAACAATTAAACAATTAAACAATTAAATGCCTCCGCCCCTCATGCTCCAGCGTTGGAGCCAACTTTTGTTTGCCCATTGGCCGGTGCCGGCCGAGTTGCTGCGGCCGTACCTGCCGCCGCGCCTCACGCTTGACACGTTTGAAGGGCAGGCGTGGCTGGGCGTGGTGCCCTTCACGATGAGCCACATTCGGCCGCTGGGCCTGCCGGCGGTGCCGGGCCTGAGCGCGTTGCACGAGCTGAACGTGCGGACTTACGCCACCTTCGACGGGGTGCCGGGGGTGTGGTTTCTGTCGCTCGATGCTACGTCGGCGCTGGCGGTGTGGGCGGCCCGCACGGCGTTTCGGCTGCCGTATTTGCGCTGCCGGATGACGCTTAGGGAGCAGGCCGGGGTGTTTTCGGCCGCCGCCGAACGCACCCACCGGGGCGCGGCCCCGGCCACGTTCCGGGCCAGTTGGGAGGCCGCCGGGCCGCCGCTGCCGCCCGCCCGGCCGGGGTCGCTGGTGCATTTTCTCACCGAGCGCTACCACCTCTACACCGCCGGGCCGGATGCCCGCCCCGCCCGCCTGGGCCGCAGCCTCTGGCGCGGCACCCTGGCCCACGCGCCCTGGCAATTGCGCCCGGCGCGGCTCCTGGAGTGGACCTCTAATCTGGTCGAAAGCCACGGCCTCCCCACACCCGCCGGCCCGCCGCTGCTGCACCTGGCCGAGGCCGTGGACGTGCGGATACTGCGGTTAGTTAAATTAATTGTTTAATTGTTTAATTGTTGCTCTTGCAGGCCCTGAACGGCACTGCGCCCACTGCGCCCACTGCGGGACAGATACTAAAACGACCAACAATTAAACAATATAACAATTAAACAATTAAAAATCAAAACCCGTAGGCCAGCCCCAGCGTCAGGCCCTGCGAGTACTGGATGGACTCGTCCTGGTCGTAGTCGTAGAGGGCGATGCCGGTGAGGGCGACGTTGAGGTATTTGCCGGCTTTGGCGGTGAGTGCCACGTCGAGGCGGTGGTCGATTTTGCGGGCTTCGAGTGTTTCGTAGTTGGCGAAAAGAACGTAGCGGGCCTTGAAATTGACGCTAGTAATGAGGTTCCTATCGTACTCAGCCAGGATTTGGGCGGCCAGTACTTCCCAGCGTACGCTGCGGCCGGGGGCCACGCCGTAGGGCCGCTCGCCGAGGCCGGCGGCGAAGCGTTCGGCTTCGGTGACGACCGTCAGGCGGGGCGAAAACGGGGAGAGGCGCACCTTGAACGCCGCATTCGGATGGTACTCGAAGCCGTAGGCCATCGTGACGAAGGCCGGCGCGAAGAAGCTCGATACCAGCACCGCCTGCTCGTCGCCGACGGTGTTTTTGCTGTATTTGTAGCCCGGCGCCCACTGCGTGAGCAAGTTGAGCGAGGCGAAAGCGTCCCACTTGGGGCTCAGGGCGCGGCCGTATTTGGTGTCGAGGTAGAGGCGGTCTTGCCCTTTGCGGTAGCCCAGGCCCTTGGTGTAGGCCCCGGCCAGCAGGAAATCGGCCTCGTTGTCGAAGCTGTGCGGTCCGCTTTTGCGGCTGGCTTTCACGTTGGCCAGCGCCTGCCCGCCCACGGTGTTCACGCCGCCGCCCTTCCAGTTGCTGCTCAGCGCGGCGGCGTTGGCGTTCAGCCCAAACCGGCCCTGGGTGCGCCAGAGCGGGGCCGGGGGCGCAGCGGGCGGCGGCGGCGGCGGTAGTGGCGGCAGCGGCGGTACGGTTTGGGCCAGGGCGGGGACCGCAACAAGGGTAAAAATGGTGGCGGCGTAGCGAAGAAGCATAGGCGAGCGGAGCAAAAAGCGAGTGGAAAAGGCGAATTAAAAAGCCGCGACGCAGGAACGCGCCGGTGCTTTCGGCAGCAAAAAACCGGCGCGTTTTCCTCGTCAAAGACGAAGAGCACGGCGGCCGTAACAGATGTCAAATGTAGCGGCTGTAGCGGTTTTGCCGAAGTATTCAGCGCAGCACTTCGGCCTTGATGTGTACTTCTTCGTTGGGCCAATGGTCTTGGGCATTGACGGGCACGGCGGCGATTTTGTCGAGCACGTCGAGCCCTTCGGTTATTTCGCCGAACACCGTGTACTGGCCGTCGAGCGAGGGTGTGCCGCCGGCCGTGGCGTAGGCCCGTGTTTGGGCGGGCGTGAGGCGGCGGCTGGCGGCGGCGGCCGATTGGGCGGGCGTGTACTTTTCGCCCTGGATGAGGTAAAAATCGGTGTTGGAGGAGAGGCGGCCGGGGTTCTGCTCGTCGTCGTAGCGGGCCATGCCCAGGACCCCGCGCCGGTGAAAGTGGCCGGGCCGGATTTCGGGCGGCAGCCGGTAGCGACGCAGCCGGATGGTGCGCCGCTCCGACGTTTGCCCGCCCTGGACGGCGAAGCCCCGCACGACGCGGTTGAACACCGTCTCGTCGAACACGCCCTTCCGCACGAGCAGCAGAAAATTGGCCCGGTGAATGGGTGTGTCGTCGTAGAGCTTCAGCTTTATTTTGCCCAACCGCGTGGTCAGCAGCACTTCGGAGCCGGGGTACTGGCGGCCGTAGGCCAGCAGCGCGGCCGGGGCGGCGCTGTCGGTGAGGGCGGTCAGGTCGGGGCCGGACACCACGGGCCTGGGCTTGGTTGGGGGCGGGGCGGCGGGTTTTTCGGGGGGCGAGCAGGTGGCGAGGGCCGCCAGCAGCAGCAAGTGTTTCATGCCGCGAAGTAAGCGGGTGGCCGCGGGTTGGGCAGCGCAGAAATGTTTTGACGTTAAGTGTTGGGGCTTGGGTGTTGAGTTTTAGGTGTTGGGTTTTAGGTGTTGGGGCTTGGGTTTTAGGTGTTGGGTTTTAGGTGTTGGGGCTTGGGTTTTAGGTGTTGGGTATTAGGTGTTGGGGCTTAGGAATTAGGTGTTGGGTATTAGGTTTTTGGTGTTGGGTGTTGGGCGTTAGGCGTTGGGTCTTGGGATAACACCGAAACCCAAAAACCCAAC
>JANYFQ010000138.1 GCA_025362615.1 Hymenobacter sp.
ACTGGGTGCGCTACTACCCCAAGCGGGCCGACCTGACCAGCACCACACTGCTCCGTTTCGTGACAATCTGCGTGACTACGCCCGCGCCTGGCTCGGCCACCTGCCCGGCGGTTAGCGGTTTGTCTATCAGTAACATCAACATCAACAGCGCGTTGCTGACCTTTGCGCCGGGCAGCGGCCCGGCGAATTTCGTCGTCACCACCACCCCGCGCGTTGCTACTTACACCACCACAACGGCCTCAATCGTGCTCAACGGCTTGCAGCCCAACATTCGCTACGTGGTGAGCGTGGTGCGGCAGTGCGCGGGCGGCCAACGGTCGGCCCCGGCACTGGTGGACTTCACCACCGCCGCGCCCGATTTGGTGGTTACCGGCTACGATACGCCGCCTTTCCGGCTGGCAACGTACCGCAACATCACCGTTGCCGATTCGGGGTGGGCGGTTTTTAGAGGGCCGATGCAGGTGCTGGGCACGATGCGGGTACGAAAAGGCGGGGTGCTATCCGATGCCTGCCGGGTGCTGAGCGGGCCAGGGTCGTTCGTGCTGGAGCCGGGTGCGACACTTGACATTTGCAACCCGCTGGGCATCAGCCAAAACGGGGCCAGTGGGGCTATTCAGGTGACGGGTACCCGCACATTCAGCAACAATACCGACTATATGTATCAGGTTATTGGGGACGGCAACACCGGCTCGGGCCTGCCCGACACGGTGGGCACCTTGCGCGTGTATAACACCTCTGCGGGTGCCCAAAACATGACCCTCACCCGCAACACGGCCATCCGCACGAGCCTGAACCTGGGCTACGAAACCAACCTGCTGCTGGCCGATGCCAACCTACTGTTAATCTCCGACATTCGCCGCACGGCCTGCGTCGAAAACTACCTCGGGCGGGTGCTGAACACCGGCTCGGGCCGGGCCACAATGCAGCGCTACGTCAGCCCCACTACCACTTATACCGGCCCCGGCTACCGGCACTACAGCCCGCCGGTGCGCGGGGCCACGGTGGGCGGCTTTGCGGTGGCCGGGCGGTTTGCGCCGCTTGTGGGGCCGGCCTACAACGCGCTGCCCACGCCGGCGCTGCCGGCCGGGCAGTTTCCGAACGTGTTTCGCTACACCGAAAGCCGGCTGACGGCGGCGTTTCCAGGGTTCGACGTGGGCTGGGAAAGCCCCACTGGCCTCACCGATTCGCTGGCTGCCGGGCGGGGCTACACCGTGAACATCGCGCCCGCCGCTACCGTGGCCCTCAGCGGGCAGCTCAACAGCGGCAACCTCAACACCGGCCCGCTGGGCTGCGGCCCCGGCCCCAACGGCGGCTGGCATTTGCTCGGAAACCCTTATCCGTCAAGTCTTTACTTTGGCCAGGCGATGGCTGACACCCTGCCCGCCGGGCTGGGCCGCGCCATTTACATTTTCGAGCCGAGCAGCCGCTACGGCGGCTTTTACCGCTCCTTCGTGAACGGCATCAGCTCCGATGGCAGCCCCTGCTACCTGCCGGCGATGCAGGCGTTTTTCATCCGCGCCCTGCGCCCGGTGCCGGAAGGGCTGACGTTTTACGCAGATTTTCGGGATTTTTACACCAACGATTCGGCCGCGTTTCACCGGGCCGGGCGCGGGCCGGGCAGTCAGTCGGGCGGCCTTTCCGGCCTGCGCCCCGTGCCCCGGCGGCACCCCGCCGCCCCGGCCCTACCCACCTTGCGCTTGGCCCTGGCCGGGGCCGCACCTGCCACCGGTCCGCCCGACTACGCCGTCATCTACCTCGCGCCCCGCGCCACGGCCACCGGCCCCGATTACGACCACGATGCCCCGAAGCTGCCCGGCCCCGGCGCGGCCTTCAGCATTGCCTCGCGCATGGCCGGGCCGGGCAACGACGACCTAGCCATCAACGCCTTGCCGCCGCTAGCTGGCCCCACGGCCAGCCACCGGGTGCCGCTGGTGCTGCACTTTGCCGCGCCGGGCGCGTACGTTTTTCGCGCCAGCCAGCAGCATTTTGCCCCGACACAGGGCCTGTTTCTGCTCGACCACGCCACGGGCCGCACCGTCGATTTGCGGCAGCAGCCCAGCTACGGTTTCAGCGTGGCGCAGGCCGGGGCGCTGGCCGGGCGGTTTGAAGTCGTACTGGGGCCGTTGGCCCTGCCCACCGCTGCAAGCGCGGGTGGCAGCCAGTGGTTTAGCCTCTGGCCCAACCCGGCTGGGCACGGGGCCAGCCTGCACCTGACGCTGGCGGCCCCCGCCGCCGCCACAGCAGTATTGCGGACTTTGGTGGGGCAAACAGTACAACGTCAGGCATTTGAAAGCAAATCGGCGGATATTTCAACCCTGGGTCTGGCTCCGGGGGTGTATTTGCTTACGGTGCAGGCGGCGGGGCGGGCAGCCGTTACGCAGCGCGTGGTGGTAGAATAGGCAGGGTTGGCTACGCCGAACTTCCTTTCGTCCGGCCACTGCGGGGTGAACGGCTTGCGTTGGTCACTCGTCGGACGATTCGTCCGACGAGTGCGGTGAGAACGGCTCGCGTTGGGCCAGTGGACCGCCTCACTTTGCAATCAGCAGCCGGGCGCCGGCCGAGTGCGCCCCGAACTCCGGCGCATACAGGCACTGCACCTGGCTGAGGCCGCCCGAAAAATCGCCGGCCTGGCTGGCCCGCAGGCGGTACTCGAAAACGTGGGTGCCGCGCGGTACTTCGCTGAGGAAGAAGTTTGTAGCTGCATCGCGGGGGCTTTCGTAGTAGCCCAGGCCGTTTTGGTAGCGGTAGCCGCTGGTTTGGGCGATGGGTTCGAGGCCGGCGGCGCGTTGGTCTTTGAGGTGGACGTATTCGAGGGCGCGGTCGGTGCGGAGGACGAGGCGCACCACGAGGGCATCGCCGATTTTCAGGGGCGCGGCGGCGGTGATTTTTTCGAGCTGGGGGCCGGCAGCGGTGCGGGTTTCGCGGTATAGCTGGCGCTCCAGGCTCAGGGGCGTAGCGGCGGGCGTGAGCCGGTCAATTTCCTCGAAATACTGCCAGTACAACGCGCCCCAGGCCACGCCGGGGTCGGTTTTGGTGATGACGACCTTGCCTTGCGCGGGCTTGATGTCGGCGGCGGCCCAGGTGGTTTTGAAGTAGCCGGTGCCGGCCTGGGCGGCGGCGGGTTGTACGGTTTCGACCCCGACGGTGAGTTGCAGCGGCGAGCTGGTTGTCAGCCAGTCAGAGCCGCGCAGCAGCAGGGCGTAGCAGGCATCGGCGGTGGCGCGGGTGCTTTCCCAGTGCTGCGTTTGCTTCTGTTTGAGAAGCCAGAGCTTCATCTCGTCCACCGCTTGCTGGTCGCGCTTGATTTCGTCAAACGCCTCAATGAGCGTGGCTTGGGTTTCGGTCGGGGCCTCGCGCCAGTAGTAGCCGCCGGTCACGTCCTTCCAGTACATCCCCAATTCGGGCGAGTGCAGGGCGTTTTCGCGCAGGCCGCGCAGGATTTCCTGGCCCGCCGGGGCTTTTGCATCCACCCGAAACAGGGCCAGCGCCAGTTGGCCTTGCAGGCAGCGGCTGCGGCTGGGCCAGAACTTGGCAGCTTGCTCGCGGTAATATGCGTAAGATGATTTTGAGGCGGTTGCCTCGGCATTCGGGTTGCCGTTGAGCCAGAAGCTGCGGGCGTAGAGGGCCTGAATTTGCAGGTCGTCGAGGTGGTCGTCGGCCAGTTTCACGGCTTTTTGGCGGCGCAGGGCGGCGTAGTCGGCGGCCAGCGCGTGGTCGAGGTAGCGAAGGGCATTGGCGAGGACGACGCGCCCGGTTTCGTCCTGGCTGGCATCGAACGCGCCCAGCTTTTTGAGCTTGCCGAACCCGGCCACGATGAGTTGGCTGATGTAGCGGTCGTCGGGCATTTTCTCGAACCACGGGAAGGCCCCGCTCGGGGCCTGCATTTGCTGCAATTTGGCTAGGGCGCGGGCGGTTTCGGCTTGCAGGCGCACGGCGTCAAACAGGGTGCTGAGGCGGGCCAGGCGCTCGGTTTCGCCCTGGGCATCGCGCACCCAGGGCGTTTCCTGGAGCAGCAGATTTTTGAGTTCCTGGTTTTGGGCCAGCTTACTTTCGAGGGCGTTTTTTTGGGCTGTCGTGCCGCTTTGGGCCTGCCGCGTCCACTCGGCCAGCACGGTTTTGAAGCGCGGGTTGGCTTTGAGAATTTGCGCGGCCAACAAATTGGCGTACAAGCGGCTAAACACTTGTTCCGAACACTCATACGGGTACTCCATCAAATACGGCAGGCTTTGCACGCCGTACCAGGCGGGGTTGGCGGTCATTTCCAATGTCAGGCCGTAGTTGCGGCGGGTGGGGCTGCTGGTACTGGTCAGTTTTTTCAATTCGAAGGTGCGGGTGCCCGGCCCCACGACGGGCAGCGGCAGGCTTTCGGTAACGAGGATTTTGTTGGGCAGCACGGGCAGGGTGTTGCTTTCGCCGTCGGAGAAGGTTTCTGGTTTCTGGTTTCTCGTTTCTTGTTTTTTCGATAACGCCTTACCGGCGCTCTTACCGCCAGTTTGCACCACCACTTTGTAGGTGATGGCAGCGGGCGCGAAATCAGCCGGCAGGCTGATTTCCCAGCCCAGGGCCGTGCTCTGGCGGGCGGCGGCCGACACCGGCTGCTGCGCCGGGCCTTTCAGCAACTGACCCGTAACGTCTTGTCCAGTAGCAGCATCGAGCAGCGTGAGCTGGGCCGTGCCCGACGTGGCACGGTCGGTCAGATTCGAGAACCTGGCGGGGAACGTGAACGTGTCGCCCTGCCGGAAAAAGCGCGGCGCATTGGACGTTATCTGTACTTCTTTTTGGGTGACGAGTTGCCGGGCCAGGCGGCCGGTGTGCAGGTTTTGGTCGTGCGCCAGCACGAAAAGTTGCCAGCGCGTCACGGCCTCGGGCATCTGAAATTCCAGCACGACGTTGCCGTCCTTGTCCGTCCGCAAGGCCGGTTCCCAGAGGGCGGTTTCGCGGAAGTCGGCGCGGGTGGGGATGGCGCTGAGGTCGGGGGCGGGCGGGGCGGAGCGGCCGGAAGCGGGGCTGTTCGCGCCTTCTTGCATCAGTGCCCTGCTTACCACCACCTCGTTCATGGCCCGGTCTTGCATCGGCGCAGCCATTGCGGCAACCGCCATTACGCGCACCTCATCCATGCCCGAGCTCTCCGATTTCATGGCCACACGGCGTTGCAGCTGGCCGCCGCCGGAGCGCGAGCGGCTAATGAATCCGTTCCAGGTTTGCAGGCGCGGGTACTCCACGCCGGTTGGCGCGTTGCCCGAATAATATTCCAGCAGTCCGCGCCCCTCAAGCCGACCAAACTGCCCTTCCCAGCCAAAAAGCGCCGGAAAATAATCCGGTCCGAAGTTCATTTCCATGAAACTGTGCGGCCGAAAAACGTCCAGGCTCTGGTCGTAGAGCGTGGCGAGCAGTTCGGCCGGCGCCGGCTGGCCGTTGGCTTGGCGCACCGTGAAGCGCCAGGTTTCGCGCTGCCCCGGTTGCAGCCGGTCGCGAAACGTGCTGAGGCTGACCTGCAAAGGCTGGGGTTTTTCGGCCACCGTCACCGTAAAGTCGGAGCGGTAGAGGCGGTTGTGCAGTACTTGTGTGGTGTGGATGACGAGCGGGCCACGGGCGGCGGGCGGGCCGCTGGCCAGCGTCAGCCGCAGTTGCTCGTTGGCGTTGAGTGTCAGCCACTCCGCGCGCAACAACTTGCCTTCGCGCTCCACTTCGAGCAGTACGCGGGCACCGGCCTCGCTGCTGCCGAGTAGCAGGCGGGCGGGTTGGCCGGGTGCCACGCTGTCCGGCAAGGCCAGCGCCCAGTAGGGGGTGGCAAAGGGCAGGGCGGCAGCCTCGGAGTCGTAGAGGCTGAAATTGAGCGACGCACGGGCGGCGGTGTCGGGCACAGCGGCCTGGGCCTCCAGCCGGTAGAGGCCGGTGGGCAAGGCCGCGAAGGCCGCTTTCAGGTCGAGCGCGGGGCCGTTTTTGGTGTCGAAGGCCAGCGTTTGCAGCAGCTTGGCCGGCAACTCGTTGTCGGCATCGAGCGGGGGCGGGCCGGGCACACCGGGCGGGTTGGGGGCGTAGCGGCGGGCCAGCAGGCGCAGCGTACCAGCAGCGGGCAGCGCCTCGCCGGTGGCGTTGGCGGCCCGCAAATTGAAGAGCTGCGGCCGTTGCCGGTCCAGCAAATTTGGCCCTTCCAGGTGCAAGCTCAACGGGTTGCGGCCGATGACGAGGGTGCGCGTGGCGCTGCGGGTTTCGCCGGCCGCGTCGGTCACATCGGCCGTGATACCGAACGCAAAGCCCGGCTCCCAGCGGCGGCCCCCGGCGGCGGGCACCGGCGGCGGCACAAACACGAAGCGGAAGCGGCCCTCGGCATCGGTCGTGGCCGTGCCGTGGGCTATTTCCTGGCTGCCGCCTGGGTTGGGGTGGTAGCCGCCGTGGCCACCGCGCCGGCCATAGCCGCCATCAAAGAGCATCCACAGCTCGCGGCGCAGCACGCGGTAGCGCACCGTGGCCCCGTCGGTGGCTTGCCCGGCGTAGGCGCGGGCGCGGCCAGTTACCGTCAGTTCCTGGCCCAGTTGTGGGCGGCCGGGCACGGAATCGAGCGCGACCAGAAACGTGGGCCGCTTGTAGTCCTCAACGGCAAAACTGACGTTGCCCTGGTCGGTTTGCAGGCTCATTTCGCCGTTGAGCAGGCCGGTGGGCAGCACCAGCGAGCCGTGAAAAGAGCCAAAATCGGAGGTCGTGAAGGCCAGCGTTTGGGCGGTTTGGCCGTTCACGTCCGTTAGGCGCAGGCTTACTGGCTGCCCGGCCACGGGGCGGGTTTTGTTGCCGCTGGTTTCGGTTAGAATTCCCTTAAAATAAAGTGTTTGGCCCGGCCGGCAGATTGCGCGGTCGGTAAACAAAAATGTTTGCCGCTGGGCCACGGGCGCGGCGAAGCGCGGGTACGCGTTGTAGTAGTTCGGCCCGTCGATTTGCAGTGTGTCGGCCCCGCGCCAGAACTGCACGGCCGAGAGTTGGTCGGAGCGGTTGTCGGCCTGCTCGGGGCGCGGCAGCGCCACGAGGCTGGCGGCATCGGTTTGCTGCACCGGCCCCAGCCGCTGCTTCACCCGGTTGGTTTGCGCATCGTAGCGCTGGAACCGCGCCTGCACGTTGGTGCCGGGCAGCAGCGCCCCGGTTTGGCGGTGCAGCACCAGCAGTTGGCCGGCCCCGGCTTCGGCGGCCGGGTCGGCGCGTTGCACGGCGCTCAACTCGCTGGCCCCCAGCAAGCCGTATTGCACCACGGCACCCGCCACGGGGCGCGTGGGCAGGGCGGCGCGGTTGCTCATCACCACCAAATAATAGCCCAGCGGCAAGGCGGCCCCGGCGGCGGCAAATTTCTGCTCCTTGAAGCTGACCGGCAGCGCGGGCACCGGCACGGCCCAGGCAGCGGCCGGCTTGTTTTTGAGAATGCGGGCGTAGCGGCGGTCGCGGGCATCGGTGCCGATTTGGTCGAACTGTACCCGCTCAGCAAGCGAAATTTTGAAGGCCCAAACGTGCAGCTCGCTCACGTTCCGCACCGTCAGGCCCAGCCGCCAGCCCTGGTTGGGCAGCACAATTTCATCGGCCGCAAATGCCAGCTCGGGCCGCTCGATGCTCGCGCGCAATTGCCGCGCCCGCGCCGCGCCGCGCGATTTCGGGAACGCCGCCTCGGCCGATTTCGCCAGCTTCACGGCCGCCACGGGGTCGGTTTCGCGCAGCAGCTCGGCCCGGCTGGCAACAAATTCAGTGCTGATGGGCAGTGCGTTGTACGTTTCGGCCATCTGCCGCAGGGCAGTTTCGTAACTGGCCTCGGGGCCGGGGCCGGATGTGAGGCCGCGCAAGAAATTGAGCCGCAGCAAGTCCACATCGGCCAGCGCCGCCGGGTTTGCTGCGTTGGCCGCGCCCGCGCTGGTTTGCGCCAACCGCACCGCCGTCAGCCGCTGCATGGTTTGCAGGGCCGCCAGGTTGCCGTTGAGCGAATCCACGGCCGGCCCTGCCAGTTTAAGCGCGGCAAACTCGGCGGCCGTGCCCCACAGTTTGGGGTCGGTAGCCTCAAACTGTTGCTCGGGCCTGGTGAGGTACAGCTCCTGGTTTTGCAGGCCCGCGATGGCGCGGTGGGCCAGCAAATCAAACAGCGACGGCCGCAGGGCGCGGCCTTCGGCATCGCCGCCGGCGGCCAAATCGCCCAGCTCGGCCAGGGTGGTGGCGAGCTGCTTTTGCGGCGCGTCGGCCATCGACTGCGTGTAGTGGCGCACGATGGCGCTGCCCAGGCGGCCCACATCCCAGGTGGCCAGCGTGGTGCCGCCGTCGGCCCCGCCGGAAGCGTTGGTGCTGTCTTCGGCGGTGGCATCGGCCCCGGCCGTGCGGTTGTAGAGGCGGTAGCGGTTTTGGTTAAGGTACTTGACGTACAGCTCGGCCAGCAACGAGTGCAGAATGGGCCGGGCCGGGAAATCAGCCGTTTGCAAGTCCTTTTCCAACAAAGCAATGGCCCTCTCGTCGGCATCATTCTCGCGGTTTTCGAGCAGCCGGATTTTGTAAAGCAGCGCCCGCACGTAAGTCGGGGCGTTGTTGCTTTTGCGGGCCTCCTGGTAGATGGCCTCGACCAGCGGCGCGGCCGTGGCGGTCTGGTTTTTGGCCAGCAGTTGGTCGATTTTTTTCCAACGGGCGGCCAACGGGCCGGCGGGCGGGCCGGGCGCGGCGCGGTTGGCAGAAGGAATGGCCATCAACAAAAAAAGGCAAGCCAGCAGGAAATAGCGCATGGGCGAAGGAACAAAGTTGGGCCGTAAAGATGCCGGCCGCAGCGGCATTGCACACGGTTGGCGCACAACCGCCCCCGAAGCAATAAACGCCCGCTGGTTGTTATTGCTTTTTACCCGCTGATAGTACGCGGCTGGCGCGGGCCTCCAGGCCCGTGCCGACTACTCGTGGGCCTCTGGCCCGCACCCCAGGCCGAAATTGCTGGGGTCGTTCAACGCAAGTCGTTCAACGCAAGTCGTTCAACGCAAGTCGTTCAACGCAAGTCGTTCAAC
>JANYFQ010000158.1 GCA_025362615.1 Hymenobacter sp.
ATCCGAAGTGGCACAGGTCCCAGACCTGCTGCACGCCGTGGCGCTGCCCGGCGTCGAGCAGCGTTTGCACGGTGCTCCAGTCGTAGTGATAAGGTGTTTTTTCGATGTGCGCCCAGCGGATGCCCTCGCGCACGGTGCGGATGCCGAGCGGGGCCAGGGCGGCGTAATCGGCCTCCAGGAGCTGCAAATGGCCGGTGAGGGGCAAAAAATCGACCCGCTCGCCGAAGCAGTTGAGCTGGTCGGTGCATTCAAAACCGCCCCACCAGAAGGAAGCGAAGGGGGAATCGAGCGCAGTAATATTATTGTTTAATTGTTGCATTGTTAAATCAATTGTTGAATTGTTGAATTGCTAAATTGTTGGCCGTTCTGGGTTGGTCGTCTTTAGGATATATCCCGCAGGGAGCGCAGTGCCGTTCCGGGGCCGTATGAGCAACAATTAAGCAATGCAACAATTCAACAATTCACAACGTGTGCGCCTCAATGAAAATCCGGGTCATCTCGGGGTGTTCGGCGCGGATGGCATCTTGCAAGTGGCGCACGGTGGCGGCCACTTCGTCGGCCGAGAGGTGGCCGGCAAACGCCACGTCGAGGGCCAGCACCACGTCGTCGGCCCCGAGGTACATGGTCAGCGGCGAACGAATTTGCTCGACGTGCGGCTGGGCGCGGGCAATGCGTTCGAGGCTGGCCAGGGTGGCCGCGTCCACGCCCACGCCGACCAGTAAGGACTTGGTGCGGGCCACCAGCACCACGGCCACGACCATCAGCAGCAGGCCAATGGCGATGGAGGCCGCCCCGTCGAGCATTGGATTGTGGAGTAAATGCCCAAAAAACACGCCGGCCAGCGCAATGAGCAGGCCCAGCAGCGCGGCCCCGTTTTCGAGCACCGACGCAAAGGCCGCCGGGTCTTTACTGGTCCGAAGCTGCTCAAAAATGCCGATGTCGCTGCCTTCGCTGCCCGCCGCCAGCGCCCGCAGCGAGAGCACCGCCGCCACGGTTTCAAACAGCACCGACACGCCCAGCACCAGGTAGTTCCAGCCGGGGTCGGTGAGGGGTTCGGGGTGTTCGAGGTGCTTGATGCCTTCGTAAAACGACATCCCGCCGCCGATGGCGAAGATGAGCATGGCCACAATCAGGGCCCAGAAATACAGCTCCTTCGAGCGCCCGAAGGGGTGCCGGGCATCGGCCGGCTTCTGGCTCTGATGCACGCCGTAGAGCAGCAAAACGCCGTTGCCGCTGTCCACGAGCGAGTGAATGCCCTCGCTGAGCATGGCCGACGAGCGGGTGAAGTACGCCGCCACAAACTTGCTGACGGCAATGGCGACGTTGGCGGCAATGCCGCCGTAGAGAGAGATTTTGGATGCGTTGGGGTTGGCCATAAAGCGCAAAGTACGGCCCCGCCGGGCCAGGGTTGGGCGGGGGCCGGCGTAACTTTCAGCCCCGTGCCCGCCCCGCCCCGCAAAATCATTCACCTCGACATGGACGCCTTCTACGCCTCCGTCGAGCAGCGCGACAACCCCGCCTTGCGCGGGCAGCCCGTGGCCGTAGGCGGCAGTCAGGCGCGGGGCGTGGTGGCGGCGGCCTCCTACGAGGCGCGAGCCTTTGGGGTGCGCTCGGCCATGCCGGCCATCACGGCCCGCCGCCGCTGCCCCGCGCTGCTGTTTGTACCGCCGCGCTTTGCCGTGTACAAGGAAGTGTCGGGGCAAATCCGGGCCATTTTTGCCCGCTACACGGACTTGATTGAGCCTGTTTCGCTCGACGAGGCGTATTTGGACGTGACCGAGAACCGCGCCGGGCTGGCCTCGGCCACGGCGGTGGCCCGCGAAATTCGGGCCGCCATCCGGGCCGAAACTGGCCTCACGGCCTCGGCTGGCATCAGCTACAATAAGTTTCTGGCCAAGCTGGCCTCCGATTTCAACAAGCCCGACGGGCAGCACGTCATCCGCCCGCACGAGGGGCCGGCGTTTGTGGCGCAGCTCGCCATTGGGCAGTTTCACGGCATCGGCCCGGCCACGGCGGCGCGGATGCAGGCCCTGGGCATCTTCACGGGCCTCGACCTGCGGCAGCAGCCCGAAGCCCTGCTCGTGCAGCATTTTGGCAAGGCCGGCCGCCACTACCACGCCATCGCCCGCGCCGACGATGCCCGCCCCGTGCGCCCCGACCGCGCCCGCAAGTCCATCGGCTCCGAAACCACCTTCGCCCACAACCTGTACGCCGCCAACGAGCTGCTGGCCGCCCTCGCGCCCCTGGCCGCCGACGTGTGGGCCACCGCCCAACGCCACGGCAGCCCCGCCCGCACCCTCACCCTCAAGGTGCGCTTCGCCGACTTCCGCACCCTCACCCGTAGCCGCAGCCTGCCCCAGCCCATCGCCACGCTGGCCGCCCTCGAACACCTCGCCGCCGAACTGCTGCTGCCCCTGCTGCCTCCGCCGCTGGGTGTGCGCCTGCTGGGCCTCACGCTCTCCAACCTGGGCGAAGAGGCCGGCGGGCAGCTCGCGCTGGGGCTGTAGGGGCGGGGCTTGCCCCGCCCGCATCGTTGCAGGATAACACGATTACCTTTAGCCCCATGCAACCCATCTCTCCCGACTACCACCACCTGCTCACGGCCGTGAAGCAGCGCGTCCGCGAAGCCCAATACCGCGCCTTGCAGCAGGTAAATCAGCAGCAAATTCAGCTTTATTGGGACTTGGGCCAGCTCATTGCCGAGCGCCAGCAGCAGCACGGCTGGGGCAAAAGTGTGGTCGAAACCCTGGCCCGCGACCTGCAAACGGAGTTTGTGGGGATGAGCGGGTTCTCTGCCCGTAACCTCTGGTATATGCGCGATTTTTATCTGGAATACAGCGCCGATGAATTTCTGCAACCATTGGTTGCAGAAATTAGCTGGGCCAAGCACCTGCTCATTATGGGCAAGTGCAAAGACCCGCGTGAGCGACTTTTTTACACCGTGCAAACCCGGAATAACAACTGGACCAAAGCGGTGCTGGCGCAGCAGCTTAAAGCCCGCGCCTACCACAACACCGTGCTGGCCCAGCAAAACTTTGCCGCCACCCTGGCCCCGGCGCAACTGCCCGCCGCCGTGCTGGCCCTGCGCGACGAATACACGTTCGGTTTCCTCGGCCTGGCGGCCGAACACTCCGAATACGAGCTGGAACAGGCGCTGCTGGGCAATGTGCGCCGCTTCCTGGTGGAAATGGGCGGCGATTTCACCTTCATTGGCAACCAGTTCCGCCTCCCGCTCGACGACCAGGAATACTTTGTGGATTTGCTGCTCTTCCACCGCGAGCTGCAGTGCCTGGTGGCCGTGGAGTTGAAAGTGACCGAGTTTCAG
Source organism: Hymenobacter sp. (assembly GCA_025362615.1). GTDB lineage: Bacteria > Bacteroidota > Bacteroidia > Cytophagales > Hymenobacteraceae > Hymenobacter. Next base: position 3,326 of record JANYFQ010000158.1, read on the forward strand.
CCCGAGTACGCGGGCAAGATGAACTTCTATCTCTCGTTGCTCAACGACACCGTGAAAAAGCCGCACGAGCAGCCCAGCATTGGCATCATCATCTGCCAGAGCAAGCAGCGCACTGTGGTCGAGTTTGCTTTGCGCGATGTCCACAAGCCCATCGGCGTAGCCACCTACGCCCTCACCGATACCCTGCCCGCCGAGCTGCGCCCCTTCTTCCCCAGCAACGAGGAGCTGGTGCGCCGGTTGGATGCCGTGACGGCGGCGTTGCAGGGCGGGGGTGGGCAGCAGTGAAAGGCCGGGGAGTGTGCGCGGTAGCGGGGGCAACGGGCGGCGATGTAAGCGCGGGTTGGGCAGGTGCGGGGCGGCGTGGTTTACCCAGAAGCCGAAGAGAGCAGGAGGGTGACGAGGAGCAGCGGGCGCATGGGGTTATTTCGTTTCGTCGGCATCGGGCAGCTTTTGCGTGTAGCGGAGGCCGGTGCCGGGCACTGTGGCGCTGAGGCGGCGCTGGCCGGTGGGCGTTTGGCTCACGCGCACCCCGCCCGCGCCGAGGCTGAAACCGATGCCTTTGGCGGATAGGGTGATGCGGAGTGGGCCGAAGCTGAGGGTTTTGCGGAAGGAGAAGGGCATGAGGCGGGCTAGAATATTAAGAAACAAACGATAAAACACGGCCCGTTGTGGCGTCCTCCAACACCATTTCAGTGTTGGTCAGCCGTTGGATAGTGTACTCGGTTGTGTCGCCGCCGAACGTGACGCGGAGACAGTTGATATCCCCGTTGGGATGCTCCCATTGGCCGGTTTCCAATCCTTTCCCGATGTAGCGCCGGACCCTGTTGTCTGATGCGCCGTTCTCAAACTGATACCATTCGCGCATGGCATCCGGCTGCAATCCCCACCGTCTGAGCAACGCCGCTGGGGTAATGCTCGCATTGGCCGGCGATACGGGCGGTACGGGTGGCGGCGGCGGCGCAGCAACAACTGGCTCCGGTGCAGGTGGGGTGGCACCCGCCGGAGCCGGGGCGGGTCCTGGCGCAGGCGGCGATTTCGGCGTGGCAGTGGGTTTCAGCTTGTCGCGTTCCTGCTTGCCCCATTCCTTGAGCATCCGCGTGGCGAGGTCGTTCTGAATGCTGGCCGTTTGGTTTAGTACGCTCTCGCCCAGCTCTATTTCTTTGTCTTGCCGGGCTTGCTCCAACCTTTGAGCAATGACCAGTTCGGTTCGCTGCCGTAGCTGCTCCCGCTGTTGCAGAATCCGAAAATTCGTGTCCAGCGCCAAGGCAAACATCTGTTCGTGCGCATGAAGCTGCCGGTCGTATTCGCCCAGCGGCGTGGCGAGCTTGACGATGGTGGGGAGAAGCTCGATGACGAAGAACATGACCCGGATAAGCCAGAGGAAAAAACCAAGTTTTGGGTTTGATTGGTCTGCTGCCGCATTTTCTAGGGCAACGTACTCTCGTAAAAAGCCCTTCTCCTCGAGTGATTTCCCAAAAGCCCCGGCCAATGCGCCCAACGAATCCTTGATAGCCGTTACCCGAGCTGAAGTCGTTTTTGCTTTTGCATCAGCCGTATTTGCTTGGTTTTGATGGTCTGTTTTTGAAGCTGCTGCTAAACCTGACATTTGAAGGAGCAATTTGCGTCGTAACCCATCCGCATTATTGGTTCTCTCTGCAATTGGGCTTTGTTACTCCCTGCTTCCGTCCAAGCTTGGTAAGCAGGGCCAGCTAATAAGCCAGGTGTGCGAGTCGTTCCGTCGGGCCAAGAGCGAGGATATGTTGGAATTTTGCTTTTAAGTTTGTCTAAGGGAATTTCATTGGCCTTCTTTCGTTTCTGCCCGGCTTCCCCTTGTTTTTCGTGGGCCTGTTGTTTCAGTAATTGATAAGCTGCGTCTTGCGGCTCGGAATTAGCTAAATTCTCTTGCCGGGTTCGCTCCGTCTCAGCTTGGGTTTGTTCTTGTTGTTCCCCATGAAGTCCTAGCTGTTTTTCACGCTTCGTCTGCTGGTTATTTGCTTTATTTGCGTCGTCTATTTGTAGTTGCATACCAATCTCGTCTTGAAAAATATAAATTTCAAGGGGAATGGAAATCATAAACGCCAATAGCCCTGCCAAAACCGCGCGAGCCACGAAGGGAATCCAAAACGCTTGTTTCTTCTGCTCTGGATTCTTTTTCAGCGTCACCACCATGCTGCGGTCAATGCTGAAAATTAGCGCAGCCCACACGATGCCGAAAACGAGGGTGGGTAGTAGGGCACCACCACTAAATTTGCTTGCCGCAAACCCACCAGCCAACCCCCCAAACAAGCACGTCATCAGAATGGTAAACCCAATGCTAGCCTGCCGGTTAAAATCCGTCGGGCATTCTTTCAGCAGCGAGATTTCGGCTCCTGAAAACAGCCAGCACAGGTATTGAACTTTGGAATAACGCATGGGGGCAGAAAAATCAGGCGACAGGTAAAGCATCAAGGGCACGGCGGGTAGCCAGCGCCCGGGCATAGGAACCGTGCCGGGCCGCGAAGACCCCGTAAACGGGCAGTAGCAGAACAAAAAGCGTGACCAGCCGCACGGCCCACCGCAATTCCGTCAGCGTATTGGCGGTGGCTGCGGGCTGCGCCAGCGGCGGGCCAAGCAGCGCCCGCGTGAGGGGCAGGGCCAGCCCGAATGCCAGCACCCCCACGCCGGCCGCCAGCAGCCCCAGGCGCCGGCCGAGGCGTTGGCCGCGCCACGCCCACGCCAACCCGGCCCGGAAGGCCACGCCCGCCGTTGCCGTGGCGGGCAGCAGCAGCAGCGCCCCGGCCCACGGCCCGGCCACCAGCCCGGCCGCTACCGCGCTGGCCGCGCCCGCCCACGCCGCCGCCGCCAGCACACTCAGGCCGAGGCTCACCAGCCGGGTGCGGTCGGGGTAGGCATGGGCCAGCAGCCGGGACTGTGCGCCCGACAGCCACGCCACGTCGTCGGAAAAGCGGATGGGCACGGGCATCAGGAAGCGTCGGTTGAATCGGAAGGGGCAAACAGGCGGCCGACCTGGGCATTCAGCGCCGCCCGGAGGCGGGCATACAGGTTGCCGATGGGATGCAAGGCCGCGCCCGGTGGCGCAGGCGGCAGCACGTGGCCCTCAAATAGCTGGCGGCGGGCACGGGCGGGGTCGTGGGGCTGCCAGTGGCCGAGGCTGGGCGGCGGGCTGAGGGCCAGGCGCGGCGGCGCGGGCAGCGTCAGGTTGCTGAGGCGCGGCGGGCTTTGCACCTCCACCCGCAGCGGCTCGCTCTCGGCCGTAAACAAGGCATTGCGGGCCACCAGCGTGTAGGTGGTGGACTGGTTGGGATATACCTGGCAACTGGTTTTGCCCGTCACGTCGGTGCCGTCGGGCAGGAGCGTCAGGCTGGTTTCGTGGCTGGCTTGCCACGAAAGCTGCACCGCCACGGTGGGCAGCACAAACGCCCGGTCGGCGTGGAATTTCTTGATTTTTACGGGCGGTACTACGTCGATTTGGGTGGTGGCGTGCAGCGTGGTGCGGCCGTCGAGGGCCACCGCCACGAGCTTGAACTTGCCGGAAGCAGTGGGTTGAATCGGGTAGGCGCTGGTGCCGGTCACGTCTTGCGTCCGGCCGTCGAGGTGCAGCATGAGGCGCTGGCAGTGTTGGGCTTGCCAACGCAACTCGGTGGCCTGGCGCGGTTTCACCTGCCGGTGCGCGGGCGCAAAGTCCGTCAGCACCGGGCGCGGATGCACCGCCACGTCGGTGTGGGCGCTGGCCGCCACGCCAAACGCCGATTCGGCCCGTAGGTCGTAGCGGGTGTGGCCGCCGGGCTGGTGCGTGAATCCGCTCGCGCCGCTTCCCAGCGCCGGTGCCGCCTTGCCGTTGATGTGCAGGATGACGCGGGTGGCGCGTTGGGTGCGCCACGTCAGCCGCACATCGGCCCCGACCAGCACTTCCGCGTGGTTGGTGGTTAGGGTGATTTCCGGCGGGCGCTTGTCCGTTTCCACCCGGCACTCCTTGCGGGTGGTCTGCCCGCCCAGGCTGGTGGCTTCCAGCGTAAATACCGTGTCGGCCTTCACGGCCACCACGGCTTCGGTCTGGCCCGTCACGTTGCCCACGCCGCTCAGGTGCAGGGCCACGGCCCCGCTCACGTCCCAGGTCAGGCGCACGGGGGCGAGGTCGGTGAGGGGCGCGGTGGGGCCGTCGAAGCGGTGGATGGTGGCTTCTACCGCCAGCAGCCGGTTGAAGACGGTCAGCCAGCGGCTGTAGCCCGGCCGCTGGTTCGGGTTGAGGGCACCGAGGTTGATTGTAGCCGCAAACAGATTAAGTAAATCGGGCGGCAACGTGGCCAGTTGCTGGCGGTAAGCAGCGTAATGTTGGGCTGCTCCGGGCCGAAACAAAGGGGATGCAACAGCAATTTCCGGCCACTTGAACTTGCTCAGATATGTTTGAATATCGGTAAGCCCCATGCTCCGCAGGAAAAACAGCGGGTGCATTGCAAACAGCAAATAGTGAAGCCCGATGGCTACGGCCCACGTATCGGTGTCGAGATTCACTTTCACGCGGGCCGTGCCGGGCTGAACCAATTGCTGAAGCACTTCCGGGGCCAGCCAATCGCCCGCTTTGCCAAAAGTTTGGGGCTGGTCGGTTGTAGCCGCCGTCACAGCCCCGCTGTCGTAGTCAATCAGGCACAGGCTGGGCGGGTTGGCGCTCACCAGCAGGTTTTGCGGGTTGAGGTCGGCGTGGATAAAGTGTAGGTGCGTCAGGGCATGAAAACCCCGCACCAGGTCGGCTCCAAGTAGCAGGCGTTGGTTCTGTGAAAGCGCGTAGAACGCCTGTCGGCGCCGCTTCCGCTCGGCGGGGTCGTCGTGGTCAAACAACTCGCTCAATTCGCCGAATGGGGGCACCGGCAGCAACTCGGCCACGTAGCCGCGCACTGCTTCGCCGTTGGGCAGGCGTCCCTCAAAACTTAGCTGGGGCAGCGCCCGCAACAGTGGCAATCCCGCGAGCGAGGGGCGATTTTGGCCAAGACGGTTTTGTTCGTAGTGAGCAATCTGGGCTTGAAGCTTGCGGATGGTGGCGTACCCGGCCTGGGCAACCCCCGCCCCGTCTTCGCGCAAGATTTTTACGGCCAACGGCCGGCCGAAAGCCGTTCCATTGAGGCGAATGCCCCGGTACAGTTCGCCATACGCTCCGCTGGCAAACGGCGGTTCGGCCAGTTCCAGGGTTTGAACAGCAGTCGGCAACTCTGGCCACAGGCCCGATGCCAGGGTACGGTCAAGGTTGAGCAACATCGGGGGGAGCGGTTGGTTGGGCCAGATAAGCCAGGGCCTTGCCCGTTATCAGAATGCCAATGCTGGCATCGTCGTCCAAGAATGCCTCGATACTGACCAAATAGGAGTCCAGTAGTTCGGTAAGCAGCGAATTGTTGGGGTGGGGATGGGTCAGGGCTTGCCGTAGTACGGCGACCAGACCCAACGCTTGCGGGTCGGCCCGCACCCAGAGGCCGGAGGGGTTTTTGCCCAGCGTCGGCTGGTCGGCGGAATAGATGCCATCGGTGCAAAGCACAAAAATGTCGCCTTCGGCTTCGTCTTGGGCCACGTCCAACACGGTTGGCATTACTTCGCTTGCCAAATCATTGCCCGAAACCAAGCGGTACAAGGCTTCGGCTCCGTCCACGTCGCGGCTGTGCGGGTTAAGGTAGTTGACCACGGACCACGGCAGCAGTTGCCGCGCTGGTTCGCGAATGGTGTGGGGCCGTACGTGCCAAATGGCTCCATTGCCCACGTAAGCCAGCCGCACGGCGGTGGCAGTTTCCTGGGCCAGCAACAACGTGGTGCCGTATTGAGCGGCTTCGTCGCCTTTGTGGTGTTCCATGCGGGCCACTTGCTGGAGGCGTCGCTTGGTTTCGTCGAAGAGGGTTTTGCAATCGAGCGGACCGTCTGCGCTGCTCAGCGCACCCGCCACAAACGCCACTGCTTCGCGGCTGGCGGCGCTGGCATACGTGAGGCTTCCCAACCCATCGGCCAGCACCACGGCATTGCGCCCGGCACGGGGCAAGGCCCGGCCGCAATCCTGATTTTCTTTTTTGCGGGTGTGGCTGGCAAAGGCGCACAGGCCAGCGGGTAGATGGGTAGCCATGCAGAAGCGTCTTTACTCCGACTTCGTGCGCGGAGCCAACGCCACATTTGTTGACATGGATTGCTTGAAAAACTCGCGAAGCGTCGGCTCGTCGTAAATTACCCGAAAACGCTTGTCGTCCTCTACCACCTCGCGCATCAAGGCTTTTGCCAGTTGCACTTCAGCGTCGGCCACGGCTGAGCGCGGAATGAAAAGGGTGCAAAATAATTCTACCCCCCGGGTGTGGCGCAACCGTGCCGCCACTTGGCGCGTGTGGTCGGCATTCAAGCACAGGCCATCCGTCATAATAACGATGTGAACGGTATGCGGCATATTGGCTTGGGCGTCGGGTTGGTTGAGATGCACGGTGGCAATGGCCTCTGCTTTTTCCAAAGCTGCCCCAATGTCAGTCCGGTCGCCGTGATTGGTAAGCAAGTCGTATTCGGCGTGTTCGTCCACCTGAGCCAAGGGCGTTGGAGGGGTGTGTTCCTCGGCGTGTTCACCGAAGGTGATGACTGAAATAGAAAAATTATTTGCTTTGGAGCCGGTTTTGAACCAAGCCAGAAAATTATTTAAAGCATGACCCGCATCGTGGGCCAATGGTCGGCCACTGGTGCCTTCACGCTCCATTGAGCCGCTGCCATCCAAAAGGAAAATCCCCAGTTGATGCCACGTCCGGGGCGACGACATTGGTTCTAGTTCCATCAGGTCATGTATCATTGCGTTAGGGGTTTTTGTGGTTGTAAAGACGAGCGTAACTTTTTGTCAGCAAGCCGTGCTGTTTTGTGTTCTTGGTAGTGGAGGCAAGCTCAAATTAAAAGGTTGAGAAAGTAATGCTTAACCTCACCCCACCCACCACACCGCCAGTGGCCACAGCAGCCCCTCAATCGAACTCAGGATGATGTAACCGATGAAGCTCACAAAGCCGTGCGCGTACCTGGTGGCGTGGATGTAGAGAAAATACAGGCCCATGACGGGCACCCCAATGCGGTACACCACAAACAGTACCGCGAGGAGCGTAAAGCCCGATTCGGAATTGGATGACATAGGGCAGAGGCTACAAGGTGGAAACCGGCCGGAAAGCTACGTACAAATTCCCGCGCTTCGCATACGGCAGCGTCGGGTGGGTCGTGAGCAGCTTGCGGCCGCAGCGCTCGTCCTTCAGCAGCGGCCCCCGGAAGCTGGCGGCCGACATATTGCTGACGCGCTCGACCCAAAACCCGTGGTCGAGGGTGCGCGGGTCGTGGCCGTCGGGGTGGGCGGAGTAGGTCAGGAACTGCCGGAAGCGCAGCGGCGAGGTGGTTTCGGAGTAGCCCAAGGTGGCGGGGGTGCGGGTTTTCCACTTGTTCAGCTCGCAGGCCAGCAGCGGGGCGGGCACCGCGCTGAGGCCGCCCACCACCACGGCCGCTTGCGGCGGCACCTGCAACACGGGCTTGGGCCGCAGGGTGCGGCTGCTGCTGAGGCTGGCGGCGGCCGTGCCAGGCGCGTAGCGCCCCAGCAGGGCCGTTGGTTCCCAGGTGGCCACTGCCCGGGCGCGGGTGCTGGTGGCGGTGGTTTGCTCGTCGGCGTAGTAGTCGTGGGCCAGGCCGTTGATGATGAGTTGGGTGCGGCTGAGGTCCAGGTACAGGGGGTGGTCGGTGAGGTTGCGGACGGTGCAACTGAGGACACCGCCTTCCTGCCAGAAGTCGAAGGCCAGGTCCAGGTCGGCGTTCGGGGGCGGGGGGACGCTGGCGGGGCGGGTTTCCAGCACCTGCTAGGCCAGTTGGGGGGTGCAGGCCGTGGCGGCGAGGGCGAGGGCGAGGGCAGGCAGGTAGCGGCGGAGCATGAGGGGGTGTTGGCGAAGAAGGCGGGTGATGGGTGAATGCCGGGGCAAAGGAACGCGGCAAGCTTGCAGCCGTGCAAGCACTGCAAGCTTGCAGCGGCTTGGGGGGCACACAAATCAGGGCGGCCAGTGCAGCAGGTGGCGGGGCAGGGCCACGCCCTTGGGGCCGCCCCGGGAGCCGCGCACGTCGTAGTGGCGGGCCAGCGGGGCGGCCAGTTGCCGGGCAAAGGCCGCCTTGATGCGGGCCAGCTTCTCGTGGAGCGAGTTCAGGCGCACGTCGGTCAGCTCGCGGATGCGGGCGCGGGCGGCGGCCTCGTCGAGTTGCGGGCGCAGGCGGCGGTAGTGGGCCAGCAGGGCGGGCTGGTGGTCGGCCAGCGTGGGCAGGGGCAGCCCGGCGGGCGGCAACGCCAGGAAAAACAGGTACAGCGCCTTGGGCAGCGGGGTCAGCCCAATTTCCAGGTCGTCGTAGGCGGGCAGCACCAGCCGCCAGTCGGCCGTGACAAGCAACGGACTCAGGGCTACGGGGGCGGCGGCGGCAGCGGGCGGGGGCGGGCGAAACGATAGCAAGCGCCAAAGGAAGGGCGGCCCGCCGCGCGGCCCAAGTTTCTGCAAGCTTGTATCGTCGGAAGCGGGGCAGGCCCCGCCCGTGCCGTTGCCCGAAACCAGGCCGTGCAACGGCACGGGCGGGGGCAAGCCCCGCAGCCTACGACGGTCCTTCCCACCGCACCAACTCCCTGGGCAGGGCCACGCCCTTGCAGCCGCCGCGCTGCCCGGCCACGTAGTAAAAGCTGGCCAGCCGCTCGGGCAGCGCGGCCACGAAGGCGGCCTTGATGCGCGAGCATTTCTCGTTCACCGAATTCAGGCGCACGTCGCACAGCTCCGCGATGCGGGCGCGGGCGGTGTCGGCCTCCAGGCCGGGTTGCAGGCGCTGGTAGAGGGCCAGCAGGGCGGCGCGGTGGTCGGGCAGGTCGTGAAACATCAGCCCCTCGGGTGGCTGCGTCAGGAAAAACAGGTACAGCGCCCTGGGCAGCGGCGACAGCTCGATTTCGGTGTCGGCGTACGCCGGCAGCAGCAGGCGCAGGTCGGGGGTGATGTGCAGCGGGCTTAGCTCGGCCGGGGCGGCCGTGGGCGGGTTGGGGGTGAAGAGGTAAGCCGACCGGGGCCGGGCCGAATCGGCCACGGCGGCGGGCGGGGCCAGCCGGGCGCTGAGGGTGGGCAGCAGGTCGGGGCGCAGGGCGTGGAGTTGCCCGGCCACGTGCAGCAGCACCTGCGCCAGGGCGGCGGCCCCGTCGGGCTGCGCTTCCAAGATGGCCAGCCGGGCCACGAGGTCGGGCGGCAGGGTTTGGCCGTCGAGGTGAAAGCGCCAGTCGGCGTGGTAGTCGTCGGGGCCGGGGTTCAGGCTGAACAGAGGCCCTTGCTCGCGCCCGCCCACGTTAGCGAGGTACTGCGTCAGGCGTTCTTCCAGCCACGCCCGCTGCCCGGCGGCGGGCAGGTGGGCCGGGGGCCGAAACGACCGCACCCGAAACGAGTGCGGCCCGGTGCTGTACGCGCCCGCCCGCCGCAGCAGGGCCGGGCGCTCGAAGTGGCTCAGGCCCGCGTCGGCGAGCAGGGCGCGGCTCAGGGTGCGGCCGTCGAGGGCGCGGCCCAGGGCGGCCAGTTCGGCGTGCAGCGTGGCGGGCGGCACGGCCCGCAGCGCCGGAAACTGCCGCAGCAGCGGGGCCAGCGGCTGCTCGCCCAGGGCCGCGCCCACGGGCCGGGCGGCGGGCACGTACAGCCAGCGCAAGCCCTTGGCCGCCAGCGCCGCCACAATGCGCGGCTCCTGCGCCGCCAGAAATTCCTCGATCAGCGGCTGGGGCGCGTCGTCGGCCAGGTACACCACCAGGTCTTCGGGCAGCCCGGCCGTGTGCCGCCCCAGGCGCTGGTGGTGCAGGTGATAGTAGCGGATGCGCTCGATGGACTCAGCCCGCAGGTGGTCGTGGCGCTGGTAGCTGGATGCAAACTGCCCCCACACCATGCAGCGGCCCGGCCCGTAGGCGGCGGGTTCGGGCACGAAGCCCAGCGCGGCGGCGGCGGCCAGTTGGGCCGTGCTGTGCAGCAGCAGCAGCGAATCGGGGCGGTGCAGGTGGGCGTCGGTCAGGCGGGCGGGCCAGGTGGCGGGGTCGAAGTCGGGCCAGTAGGCATCGGCCCGGCCATCGGCCACGAGGGCGGCCCCGGCCGCGTGGTCGGCGGCGGTGGCGGCGGGCAGGCCGTACACCGCCACGCGGTAGCCCAGCTCGCGGGCGGCGGCCAGGGTGGCGGCCACCTGGGCGGGCGTGTCGGTGGGCGGTTCGGCTTCGGCGCGGGTGGCGGCGGCAAACAGCGCGTCGTGATGGGCTTGCCACTCGGCAGCGGTGGCGGGCTGCGCTTCGGGGGTCGAGTCGGGGTCAAGGTCGGGGTATAGCTGCTCCTCGCGCCACTCGCCCATCAACCCCAGCAACAGCCAGGCATTGAGCCGCTCCCAGCGGTGGCGGGCGGCGGGCGGGCCGCCGCGCAGCCGCGCCCAGCCCAGCCACGGCAGGGCCAGCAGGGTGGCCAGCGCCGCCCCGGCCAGCACCAGCACCGCATACCCCAGCACGGGCAGCACCA
>JANYFQ010000179.1 GCA_025362615.1 Hymenobacter sp.
GACGACTTTTTCAGTCGTCAGACCACTTCGTTGCACAGCTGACGTTTGGATGGTTTTAGGGCGGGTCGTTCAACGACGTGGTCAGACGACCGAAAAAGTCGTCAGACCACGTCGGCCTCATCGTCTTGCGCGTCGTCGCGCATCGAGCGGCGCTCCTTGCGTTCCACCGCCGCGCCTTCCACCACCAGCACGATTTCGCCCTTGATGGCGGGGCGGGCGGCGAAGTCGGCGAGTAGGGCGGCCAGCGTGTCGGTGCGGGTTTCCTCGAAAAGCTTGGTCAGCTCGCGGCTGAGGGAAGCGCGGCGGTCGGGGCCGAAAACTTCGCCGAGCTGCTGCAAGGTTTTGACGATGCGGTGCGGCGACTCGTAAAAAATGAGCGTCCGGGTTTCGGTGGCCAATTCGGCCAGGCGGGTCTGGCGGCCTTTTTTGGCGGGCAAAAACCCTTCAAACACAAACCGTTCGGCCCCGAAGCCCGACTTGAGCAACGCCGGCACCAGGGCCGTGGCCCCCGGCAGGCACTCGACCCCGAGGCCGGCGGCCAGGCACTCGCGCACCAGCAAAAAGCCGGGGTCGGAGATGCCCGGCGTACCGGCATCGCTGACCAAAGCAAAGGTTTCGCCGCGGCCCATGCGCTCCAGCAGGCGGGCCACCTGCTGGTGCTCGTTGTGGAGATGGTAGGGCAGCAGCGGTTTTTTGAGGCCCAGGTGTTGCAGGAGCCGGCCGCTGGTGCGGGTGTCTTCGCAGAGCACGGTATCGACCTCGGCCAGGATGCGGATGGCCCGCAGCGTGATGTCTTCGAGGTTGCCAATGGGCGTGGGCACGAGGGTGAGGGCGGGCAGCATGGGGCAAAGCTACGGCGGGCCGTAACGCGAGACTCCGTTTCGCGTTACGGCGCGTTGCCCACGGCCAGCGCCAGCGCGGGGATGCAATCGGCGAGCTGCTGGTAGGAGGTGATGGTGAAATAAACGTCCTGCATCCGGTCTTTGGCGAAGGGCGTGGCCAGGATTTCGGCCACGTCGAAGGGCCGGCGAGCGGGTTTGGGGCCGAGGCAAAACGCGGTTTCGCCGGCCGAGGAAAGGATGCCGGCCCCGTAAATCCGCAGCGTGTCGGCTTCCTGTATCAGCCCAAACTCGACGGTGAACCAGTAGAGGCGGGCCAGCTTTTCGATGGCGGCGGGGTCGGCGAGGTGGCGCAGGGCCAGGGTGCCGAGGGCTTGCAGGAAATCGGCAAAAAACGGGTCCGTAAGCAGCGGCACATGGGCAAACACGTCGTGAAACATATCGGGTTCCTCCAGGTAATCGAGCTGGGCGGGGGTACGGAGCCAGGTGGTGGCCGGAAACTGCCGGCTGGCCAGCAGGTCGAAAAACGTGGCATCGTCCACGATGCCGGGCACGGCCACCAGCGCCCAGCCGGTAGCAGCTTGCAGGCGCGGATTGACCAAGCTAAAATCGGGAATCTCATTGGCCCGGAAACCGACGCGGTGCAGGCCGTCAAGAAAACGCTGCGATGCTACCTGGGGCAGCACGGTAAGCTGACGCTCAAAAAGGCGCTGCCACACCCAGCGGTCGTCGGCAGAGTAGCGGGCGTAGTCTTGCTGCACGGCAGCGGTCGGGGCGAAAGTTGGGTTGGCGGTCATGGGTTTTTGGTGTTGGGTTTTTGGTGTTGGGTTTTTGGTGTTGGGTTTTTGGTGTTGGGTTTTGGGTTCTGGGTGTTGGGTTTTGGGTGTTGGGTTTTGGGTGTTGGGTTTTGGGTTTTGGGTTTTGGGTTTTGGGTGTTCGGTTTTTGGTGTTAGGTTTTTGGTGTTGGGTTTTTGGTGTTGGGTGTTGGGTGTTGGGTGTTGGGTGTTGGGTGTTCGGTTTTGATTTTGCGAAAACGAAAAAAGCCTGCTTCCCAGGGCGGGAAGCAGGCTTTTGCAGGGTTTGCAAATACGGGGCACCGGGGGTTAGCCGGGCCACGTCAGGGCCGCTTCGCACCGGGAAGGCACGCAATAAGCGGGGTAATAATAGCAGAAGCTACGACTGACGGGCATGGGGCAAAGATAGGGGCGGATTTAGAAAAACGCCTACTATTCAACTCACCACCTCACCACTTGCCAAAGCGTCGATGGCGGCGGCCAGGGCGTGGTCGCGGGCCGTGACGGTGTTGCCCGCGTCGTGGGTCGTGAGGCGAAATTCGACCACGTTGTATTCGTTGCTAAACCAGGGGTGGTGCTGCTGGCGCTCGGCCTCGGCGGCTACGGCGGTGAGGAAGGCGAAGGCCGTGCGGAAATCCGCGAAGCGAAAGGTGCGGGTCAGGGCGTTGTCGTGTTCAGTCCACATGGAAATTTTTGGGGTTAGGTTTTTGGTGTTGGGTGTTGGGTGTTGGGTTTTTGGTGTTCGGTTTCGGTTTCGGTTTTTGGTGTTCGGTTTTGGCTTTTGATGTTCGGTTTTTGGTGTTGAATTCAAGGCCAAACACCTAACAATCAAGGACCCAAGCCTCCGGCACCGGCCAATTATAGTCAAAGCCCAACCTCCGATTTCTCCCTATCCAAACAGCCCGCCTTTGGGCATGGGGCGCTCGAAGGCCAGCAGCCAGCGCTTGCGCGGCAGGCCGCCGGCGTAGCCGGTGAGGCTGCCGTCGGCACCCAGCACGCGGTGGCAGGGCCACACCAGGGCCAGGGGGTTTTGGCCGTTGGCGGCCCCCACGGCCCGCACGGCGTTGGGGTTGTGCAGCTGCCGGGCCACGTCGAGGTACGAGGCTGTTTCGCCGTGGGCGATGGCGGGGAGCAAGGCCCACACGCGCCGCTGAAAATCGGTGCCACCGAGGGGCACGCAAAGCAGGTCGAACGCCGTAAGCTCGCGGCCGAAATAAGCGCGGAGCTGCCGGTAGGCTTCGGCGAGGCAGGCGGGCACGGCAGCGGCCGGCGTAGGCGCGGGCGAAGCCTGGTCGAGAAACTGCACCTGGTGCAGGCCGGCCGCAGAGCCGGTGAGGGCCAGCATTCCGAGGGGGGTGGAGAGGTGGGCAACAGCCGCCATGGGCAAGCAAAAAGGATGAGTAAGAAAGCCCGGAGAAAGCGGTTCCGAAAGATAACGCAGGCGGGCAAAACCCGGCCGGTGGCATCCGTGCTGGCACGGATAAAAGCAGCGTCAATAAATACGCACTGGCCCGGATTGCAGGCCCTGGTGGCAAATACTACTTTTGACTATTGCCACGGCTGGACCCGCTGGCCTTCTTCACTTGCCACCTCACTCCTTCTTTTTTTATGAAAAAGCCCCTACTCACCACCTGCTTTGCCGCGTTGCTGACCGGAATAATGCTACTCGCAGGCACCCCCGCTGCCCAGGCCAAAATATGGCGCGTGGACAACAACGGCGGCTCGCCGGGCAACTTCACGTCGGCGCAGGCGGCGCATGACGCGGCGGCGGTGGTGAACAACGACACGCTGTATTTTAACGGCTCGGGGACGGGCTACGGCGACCTGACGATGACCAAGCGGCTGTACATCTTCGGGCCGGGCTATTTCCTGACCCAGAACCCTCAGACCCAGGCCGCGCCGGACCATGCCTTCGTGAACGAGTTGCGGGTGATGCCGGCGGCGGCCGGCTCCATCATTACCGGCATGACCATGAACCGGGCGCGGCTCTTCGCCAGCAACACCTTGTTTAAGCGCAATTACGTGATTTCGGGCAACTTCCACTCGGTGGTCATTGGTGATAACAACGTGTTTGTGGGCATCTACGCTCCCGCCAACGTGCTGTGCATTCAGAACTACGTAACGAGCGCCGGTAGCTACCGGGCATTATGGGTGTTCGGGGGCTGCTCCAACATCATTGTTACCAACAACCTGTTTTATTCGGGTGACGTGAGCTGGGATGCGGTGTTTGCCTCGTCGAGCATGATTTTCTCGAACAACGTGCTGTACGGCAACGTGACGACGACCAGCACCGACCTGACCAACAACTACCTCTACGGGGGCAACACGGTGGGCGGCAGCAGCAACTCCTACCACAACAACATCTGCAACGGTACCCAATTCCCGACCGGCAACGGCAACATTCAAAACGAGTCCATTGCCAACGTGTGCGTGAACACGGGCAGCCCAGATGCCGCATTTATGCTGAAAACCGGGTCGCCGGCCATCGGCACGGGCGTGGGCGGGGTGGACATGGGGATGTTTGGCGGCGCCGACCCCTACGTGCTGAGCGGGCTGCCGGCTATTCCGGCCATCTGGTCCATCAGCGCGCCCAGCTCGGGCAGCGGGGCCAGCGGGCTGAACGTGAACATCAAGGCGAAGTCGCACAACTAGGGGCAATGAGTGAAGGAGTGAATGAGCGGATGAGTGAATGACGAGAGGGCAATTTGCCGTCGTCAGTCCTTTTGTCTAAACCATTCACTCAGTCACTCATCCGCTCATTCACTCCTTGAATGACTGTGTGATGAATACGTCCCATCAACTTCCCAGGCTGTGGCCGTGGCTGAAGGTGCTCCTGCTGCTAGGAGTGCTGCTCGGCGGCCGCCTGGCGCAGGCCCAGAGCCTGACGCGCCTGGAGTATTTCTACGACACCGACCCCGGCTACGGCCTGGGGCAGCAGGTGGTGTTTCCGGGCGCGGCGGCGGGCCAGGATTACACTTACACGGCCAGCTTGAGCGGACTGATGCCGGGCTTTCATACCCTCTACACGCGAGTGCTGGAGCAGCGGCTGGCCGAGGTGAACCCGCTGGGCCCGTTGGGGCCGTTTGGGGCGTCGGCCACGGCTGGCGAGCCCACCTACCTGCCCGCCCGCAAGGTGTGGAGCATCAACCACGTGCGGCCGGTGTATGTGGGGCCGGTGGGCACGGGGCTCGACAACCTGACCTACCTGGAGTATTTCTTCGACACCGACCCCGGCTACCGGCTAGGGCACGGGGTGCCGCTGACCACGCCGGGCACGAGCATCGACCAGAATTACGTGGCCGATTTGAGCAGCCTCGCGCCGGGCTTCCATACGATGTACACCCGCGTGAAAAACGCGGCCGGGGCCTGGAGCATCAGCAACGTGCGGCCGGTGTATGTGGGGCCGACCGGAGCCGGGAGCACCGTGCCCAACCTGACCTACGCCGAATATTACATCGACACTGACCCCGGCTACCGGCTGGGTACCCGCGTCAATTTCACTACGCCCGGCACCAGCATCGACCAGAATTTTGTGGCCGACCTGAGCGGGGTGAGCAACGGGATTCATACCTTGTTTGTGCGGGTGCGGAATGCCAGCGGGGCTTGGAGCCTGACCAGCGTACGACCGTTTGTGCGGTCGGGCATCACCTCAACCGCGCCGCCCGTTGCCATTACGCGCTGCGAATACTACATCGACACCGACCCTGGGCACGGCCTGGCTACCAACGTGCCGATTACGGCCGGCACGAGCGTTGACCAGAGCTTTGTGGCCGATTTGAGCGCCGTGAGCAACGGCGTACATACGTTGTATGTGCGGGTGCGGGATGCCAGCCGGGCCTGGAGCATTGTGAGCGTGAAGCCGTTTGTGCGGCAGGGCAGCATTGCGGGGGCGGCGCGTCCGCTTATCACGCAGTTCCGGTATCAGGTGTTTCCCAGCGGCTCAGCCACGGCCAGCAGTCCGCCCGAATACTACGTGCTGCCGGTGGCGGCGCGGGCGGCCGATGTGGACGTGACCTTTCCGACCAACGTGTGCGTGACTTCGGCGGGAAATTACATTCTGCGGGTGGCGGCGCTGGATGCCAATGGCGTTCCGGCCATTGAGTACGCCCACCCATTCGCCGTGACTACACCGTCGCAGTTCAACCCCAACCTGCCGGCGAACCTGGCGGGTTGCAGCGGGCAGCCGCTGACGATTACTTCGACTTCGGCGGGCACGGGCGGCACCTACCAATGGAGCCGCAACGGCTCGACTTTGGCGGGCGAAACCAATCAATCAATCACCGTGACCACGGCCGGTACCTACGCGGTGGCCGTGACGAGCGCGGCCGGTTGCACCGGCACGGGCAGCACGAACGTGACGTTCTCGCCGGCCCCGACCATTGCGCTGGCTCCGTTTACCGACGTGCCCTGCGCCCAGGCCAGCACCGTGCTGGATGCCGGGGCGGGCTACGCCAGCTATGCCTGGACACCGGGCGGCGCGACGACCCAAACGCTTACGGTTTCGTCACCGGGCACCTACTCGGTGACGGTGACGGGCGCTAGTACCGGCAGCTGCACGGCTACCGGCAGCACTGTGGTGCGGATGCCCAAGGCGGACATTGTGCAGGGCAGCGCCACGCAGTGCGCGGGCGTGAGCACGACGTTTACGCTAGTCACGCCCGTGAATGGCAGCATTGTGTGGAAGGCCAACGGCACGACCATCAGCGGGCAAACGGGCACCAGCCTGACGGTGGCCCCGGCCGCGACGACGACCTACTCGGCCGTGGTTTCGGATGGCTCGTTTTCGTGTTCGGATGCGGTGACGATTACCATTCCGCCCGCCTTGCCGCTGAATTTGCCGCCGACGACGGTGGTGGCGTGCAGCCAAACCAGCGTGACGCTGGATGCGGGCAGCGGCGGCACGTCGTACCAGTGGAACTTGAGTGGTACGCCTATTGGCGGTGCTACCAGTCAGACCTACGTGGTGAACGCGCCCGGCCTGTACGGCGTGACGGTGAGCAACGGCTGCGCGGTGAGCGACCAGACCATCGTCATCATGCCGCACGCCGATATTGTGCAGGCCAACCAGAGCATTTGCACGGGCGGCAGCCTCACGCTGACGCTGGTGACGCCCGTGAACGGCACGATAGTGTGGAAGGCCAATGGCACGACGATAAGCGGGCAGACGGGCACCAGCCTAGTGGTTTCGCCCACGGCCAGCACCACGTATTCGGCGGTGGTTTCGGACCAGGGCCAAAGCTGCACCGATGCGGTGACCATTTCGGTGGATGCCCCGGCTACGGTGAGCTTGCCAGCGGATTCGTCGCCGGCCTGCGGCACGGCCAGCGTGACGGTGGATGCGGGCGCGGGCGCGGCTACTTATTTGTGGTCGCCGGGCGGGCAGACTTCGCGGACAATTACCGTGAGCACCCCCGGTACTTACTCGGTGACGGGCTACAACGGCACTTGCTCGGCTACGGCCAGCACCAACGTGTTTATGCCCTACGCCAGCATTGTGGGCGGGGCTACCCAGCGCGTTTGCGCCGGGCAACCCATTACCTTGAGCCTGGCCGCGCCGGTGAACGGCACGGTGCTGTGGAGCAACAGCGCCACTGGCAACAGCATCACGGTTTCGCCTTCGGCTAACACCACTTACTCGGTGACGGTGAGCGCGGGCGGGCACAGCTGCACCGCCAGCGTGAACGTGGTGGTGGACCCACTGCCCACCGTGACGCTGGCCGCGCAAACCAACACCTGCGTGAACGCCAGCGCCTACGCCCTGACGGGCGGGCTGCCAGCGGGCGGCACCTACTCCGGCCCCGGCGTGAGCGGCAACAGCTTCAACCCGGCCTCGGCGGGGGTGGGGACGCACACTATCACCTACTCTTATACCGATGGCAACGGCTGTCCGAACACGGCCACCCGGCCGCTGACGGTGCAACCGCTGCCCACCGTGACCCTCGCGGCCCAGCCCACTAGGTGCTACAACGCGGCCAGCTTTGCCCTGACGGGCGGGGCACCGGCGGGCGGCACGTACTCGGGCACGGGCGTGAGTGGCGGCTCGTTCAGCGCGGCGGCTTCCGGCCCCGGCTCGTTTGCCATTACCTACTCCTACACCGACGGCAACGGCTGCGCCAATACCGCCCAGCGGACGCTGACGGTGCTGCCGCTGCCCACCTTCGCGGCCTCGGCCACGGAGCTGTGCCCCGGCTCGACGGCGACGCTGAGCGTGAGCAACGCCGGGCCGGGCGCGTCCTACCTGTGGTCGCCGGGCGGGCAAACCAGCAGCAGCATCACGGTGAACACGCCGGCTTCTACGGCTTCGCCCGATGCCTACTCGGTGACGGTGACCAACGCGGCCGGGTGTACTTATCCGTTCAACCAGACCATCCGCCGCTCGCCGGCCTCGGTGGCCCCGCTGGCGGTGACGAATATGCAGCCGGTGGACAACTCGGCCGGGCTGGATTTGCCGGTTAATTTCGGCTGGAACCCCGGCAGCGGCTCCAATGCCAGCAGCTTTGATTTGTACATCTGGCCCAGCGCCGGAACCCAGCCGGGCGCGCCCACGGTGGGCGGCATCAGCAGCCTGCAAACCAGCTACGGCGGGGCGCCGCTGGCTTATGGGCAGTCGTTTAAGTGGCGCATCATCGCCCGCAATGCTTGCGGCAGCACGGCCGGGCCGGTGCAGATGTTCCAGATTCGGCAGTTGCCGGACTTGACGGTGCCCTTCGTGCAGGCGGCCGATACGGCCTATGCCGGGCAAACGGTGGCCGTGAGCTGGAACGTGCGCAACATCGGCACGGCCAGCACCCTGGCCCAGCAGTGGAGCGACGCAGTGTATTTCTCGCAAAACCCGACGTTTGATGGCACCGCCATTCTGATGGGCACGGTGGGCAATGTGACGTATTTGCAGCCCAACGGCACCTACATCAGCCAGGGCACTTTCAACGTGCCGCTGAGCATGGCCGGCTACTACTACGTGTACGTGAAGGCCAACACCGGCGCGTTGCTCGAAACCGACTACAGCAACAACGTGGGCCGCGAGACCACCGGGCCGCTGCCGGCGCTGGGCCGCTGCCTGGTCATCGTGCCGACGACGCCCGATTTGATTGTGCAGAATATGTCGCACTTCAGCACCTACATTGGCGGCGACACGGCGGCGGTGGGCTTCCGGGTGCGCAACACCGGCAGCGTGCATTTGCTGAATGACAACTGGACCGATGCGGTGTATTTCTCGCCCGATACCACCATCAACATTGCCCAGAACACCGGGCAGGGCGTACTGGGACCCACGGCGCGGCGCAGCTTCAAAACGCTGGTTCACACGAACGAGACGTTGAACATCAACGCCTTTTACAACGCCAACCTCAAGCTGCCCATCCCGCACACTACCCTGACGGGCGACTACTATTTCTACGCTTTTGCCGACGACAACAACGACGTGTTTGAAACGGCGAGCACCAACAACGTCAATTCCAAGACGCTGGTGAACCACCCGGCCAACCCGGCCGCGATACCGCCCACGGCGGCCTACAGCAAGCTCGAATTCGTGCCGGTGCGCGTGACGCTGCGGCCCCCGCCCGATTTAATTGTGCAGTCGGTGACGGCCCCGGCGGCGGCCACGGCCGGCACCACGCTCCCCGTGAGCTGGGTTGGGAAGAACGTCGGCCTGCTGCGGCCCTACCCGCGCCTGGAAGAATACTGGGCCGACAACGTGTACATCAGCCTCAGTCCGACCTTTAATGGCGGCGAAATCTACATCGGGCAGGTGTTTCATTACGAAAGCGCTGCCGGCCTGGTGCCCAACGCTACGTACGCGGCTGCGGGGACGCTGGCGCTGCCCAATGGCATCAGCGGCAACTACTACGTGTATGTGAAGACCGACGCGGGCAACAACGTGTTTGAGTACCTGAATGAGGGCAACAACGTGGCCCGCTCGGCGGGCACGGTGGCCATCAATTTGGTGTATGCCGATTTGAACCCGACGGCGCTGACGGCTCCGGGTTCGGTGTCGGCTCACAACTCGTTTGTGGTGAATTACACCGTGCAGAACACCACTACGGCCGTGATTCCGGCCGGGGGCAGCTGGACCGACCAGATTTCGGTGAGCGACGGGGCGGGGCACGCGGCTATGCTGGCTTCGCTACCGCGCACTGGGCCGCTGGCCGTGGGCTCGTCGTATTCGGGCACGGCTACCATTGGCCTGCCCATCAACTTTGTGCCGGGGACGCTGACCGTGACTGTAACGACCGACGCGGGCGGCAACGTCTATGAGTTCAACAACGAAGGCAACAACCAGCGCAGCACGACGCTGACCTACATCTACTCCGACGACGTGGCGGTGCAGAACCTGACCGTTGCGCCGTCGCCGGCGGCTTCGGGCAATGGCCTGACCGTGGGCTGGCAGGTGCAGAACCTGGGCATCTTCAAAACCCTGGCTTCGAACTGGACCGACGAGGTGTATTTGTCCCAGGACAACACAATTGACGGCTCGGACCTGCTGCTGGCCAACCCCGGCAGCCTGGGCGGGCAGATGCTGCCCAATGCTTTTTACAACCAGAGCATTGTCGCCACCTTGCCGCAGGGCATCAGCGGCAGCTACTACGTGCTGGTGCGGACCACCAACAACCCCAACGGCACCCTGGCCGACACCAACCCGGCCAACAACACGGCCGTGCTGGCGTTGCCCATCACGCTGACCCCGCCCGCCGATTTGCAAATCGTGACTAGCGGCGGCAACGCGCCGACCGTTTCGAGCAGCGCCCCGCTGGCCGGGCAGCAGGTGACGGTGACGTACCGGGTGCAGAACTTCGGGCCGGGCATCACCCCGGCCGGAAGTTGGAACGACGGCATCTACCTAAACACCTCGCCCACGCTCAGCGGCGCTACCCGCATTGGGGTGGTGGGACGCAGCGGCAGCCTGGCCGCCAACGGCTTCTACAACGTGAGCACGACGGTGACGATTCCGGGCTACCTGGCTGGGAATTACTACCTGTTCATCGCTACCGACAACAACGACCCCGGCGGCTACGGCCCGCAGCAAACCTACTGGGGCGGGGCCGTGCAGGTGGGGCAGGTGTATGAACACCAGCAGGAATTCAACAACACCTGGCAGGCCCCGACGACCATTGCTGTGACCGTGCCGCTGCCCTCCGACCTGGTGGTGACGCTGGTGTCAGTGCCCGGCACGGCCAAGCTCGGCAAGAAGATGGGCGTGACCTACTCGGTGCGCAACCAGGGCAGCAACCCCGCCGTGGGCTTGCTCAAAGACGGCCTCTATCTGAGCAGCAACCGGGTGCTGAACACCAGCACCGACAAGCTCTTCGGCACCAACACCCGCAACCTGAGCATCGCGGCGGGCGCTACCGTCACGGGCGTTATCCGCGACCGGGTGCAGGGGCTGAACCCCGGCGTCTACCACGGCATTCTGGGTACGAATCTGTTCAACGACATCTTCGAGAACAACTACCAGAACGACACGCTCTCGCAGCAGGCCCCAACCAACGTGACAGTGAACATCCTGCCGCTGAATACGCTGGTGCCGTTTGCGCTCGACCGCGACTCGCTGGAGTTTTACAAGGTGACGCCGGGCGCGGGCTTCGATTTGCGCATTGCCCTGGGCTCGAACCAGAGCTACGGCCAGAACGAAATCTACGTAGCCTACAACCGGGTGCCGACGACCTCGGACTTTGACTACATCTACGAAGACCCCATCAATACGCGCCAGGAATTGCTGATTCCGAGCACCCAGGCTGGACCGTACTACATCATGGTGAAGACGCCGTATGTGTACGCCGGCACCCAGACGACCACGCTTTTTGCCGAGGCGCTGCCCTTCCAGGTGCGGAGCATCGACAGCGACACCGTGGGCCAGGGCCGCGTCACGACGCGGGTGCTGGGCGCGGGCTTTGTGCGGCGCACGGGCAGCACAGCCCCGCTGGCCGGTACCAGGTTCTACCTCACCAAAGGCAGCAGCATCACGCCGCTGGCCTATGCCGACATCGTGCGCTTCCGCAGCAGCGTGGAGGTGACGCTGCGCTGGCACCTGGACCGGGACTCGGTGAAGCTGGGGCAGTACAACGTGGTGGCCTTGCAGGCCAACGGCACCAAAGTGCAGCTCACCAACGGCCTGACCGTGGTGCCCAACTCGGGGCAGCTCGTGAACTTCGCCACCATCACGCCGCCGGTGCTGCGCGTGGCAACCCGCGGCAACTGGACGTACTTCCTCACCAACTCCTCCAACGTGGACATTCCGTATTGGGAGTTCCAGTTGGCGGTGCCGCTGGGGTCGGGCGTTATCGCAACCCACACGCCCAACGTGCGGAAGAAAAGCCAGTTTGCGCCGGCCGTGGCCCTGTCGAACTCCGCCGACAACGGCTTCACGCTGGGCACCGGCCTGACCGGCACCGAGGTGCTGCCCTTCATCGGGCAGGATTTGCGGCCCGGCGAAATCATGCAGGTGAACCTGAATATGCTGCCCCCCATCAGCTACCACGACCTGGTGTACGGCCCCGGCACGGTGCATTTTCCGGTGGTGCTCAACCAGCAGCCCAAGTCGGAGCAGGACTACGCCCGGCGCACCCTCGACTACGTGGCCCGCTACAAGGCGGCCGTGCTGGCCAGCCCCGGCCAGTTTGCCCCCGGCGTGGTGGCGTTGGCCAACAACCCCAGCCCGACCATCTGGCGCGATTCGCTGCAACGGCACTTCGTGCGCATTGGCCTGCTTGACTCGGCCTGGACCGTGCCCCGCCACAACCCGAAGGCGCTCAAGTACACCCACAAAAACCGCCAGACCTTCGTGCCCGGCGGGGTGGCCGCCGATTGGTGGACCATTGAGGAGCAGTACCACGAGTTCCGGCCCGACCCGTTCACGGCCGGCTACCCGCTGGCCCTGCGCCCGGCCGCCGACTCGGTGCTGTTCCGCTACAACTCGCGTGGGGCCACGAGCACCGAAATCTTCTCCTCGATGGACCCCAACCTCATTGCCGGCCCCAACGGCTACGGGCCGCGCCGCATGGTGGGCATCCAGCAGCAGCTCAACTACCAGGTGCAGTTCGAGAACGACCGGCTGCAAGCCACCGGCCCCGCCCAACGGGTGCGGGTGAGCGTGCCGCTCGACGTGACGACCAACCTGCAGGCCTTCCGCCTGGGCAGCTTCGGCTTCAACGGCCAGACCTACCCCGTGCCCGCCAACAGCAGCACCTACTCGCAGGTGCTGGCCCTCAGCCCGCTGCCCTACGACGTGCGCGTGGTAGCCGGGGTGGACGTTTCGACCCGCCAGGCGTTCTGGGATTTCCAGACCATCGACCGCGCCACCGGCCTGCCGCCCGAAAACCCGCTCGCCGGCTTCCTGCCCGTGTCCGACACGCTCGGCAACGGCCACGGCTTCGTGACCTACGCCATTCAGGCCGGCGGCACGGCCCTCACCGGCGACTCGCTCATCGCCCAGGGCGGCATCGTGTTCGACAACAACTCGCTCATCAAAACCAACCGCTGGAGCAATATTGTGGATGCCGCCGCGCCCATTTCGCGCGTCAATACGCTGCCCGCCAGCCAAACCAACCGCACCGTGAACCTGAGCTGGATTGGCTCGGATGACGTGGGCGGCTCCGGCCTGCGCAGCTACGAGGTGTTTGCTTCGGAAGACAGCGGCCCCTTCGTGCGGGTGGCGCAGGATATTGGCACGACCAGCTACGCCTTCGTCGGCCAGCCCGGTTCGCGCTACGACTTCTTCACCCTGGCCACCGACCACACCGACAACCGCGAAAAGCTCAAGCTGGCGGGCGACGCCTTCACCGTGATTGAGGACACGGCCATCGCGGTGTACAACCTCGTCCAGAACCAGTGCCTCACCTCCGATGTCCTCGTCAGTACCGGCAGCGGCCTCTGGCAGCGCCTCAAGCTGAACGGCAAAACCGTGGCCGCCATCAACGACCAGGGCCGCGTACTGGGCAACGTGCAGGTAGAGTTCTCGGTGATGACCGGCCCCACCCGCCAGGATGCGCGGGGCACCAAGTACCTCGACCGCAACTGGCACATCATCGCCCAAAACCCGCTCGGCACCGGCAACTCGGTACAAGTCCGTTTCTACGGCCTCACCACCGAGTTTAACAGGCTGAAGCTGGACGACCCGACCAACGTGACCAGCCTCAACAGCCTGCGCCTGACCCAGTACAGCGGGGCCAACGAAGACTGCAACCTGAGCAACAACGTCACGGCCGGCTCGCAAACCCGCCTGCTCACGCCCCAGGTGACGAACCACCTCGACCCGCCCTATTTCGTGGCCCAGGCCACCATCACCGACCACTTCTCGGAGTTCTACGTGAACGGCGGCAATGCTCCGCTGCCGGTCGAACTCCTGCGCTTCGCGGCCACCAACCAGGGCACCAACGTGCTGACGACCTGGGCCACGGCCACCGAGCGCAACGCGGCCTACTTTGCCGTCGAAACCTCGGCCGATGCCCGCGCCGGCTTTACCGAAGTGGGCCGGGTGGCCGCCGCCGGCAGCAGCAGCAGCCCCCACAACTACGCATTCGTTGACCGCAACCCCGGCACCGGCACCCGCTACTACCGCCTGCGGCAAGTGGACGCCGACGGCGGCGGGGCCTACTCGGGCGTGGTAGCCGTGCGCCGCCCGGCGGCGGCCCGCCTCGCCCTGCAAGCGGCCCCGAACCCCTTCCGGGGCCATGAGCTGCTCGCCACCGCCACGGCCCCGGCCGCTACCCCCGCCACCCTGCAACTGCTCGATTTGGCAGGCCGCGTCCTCGTCACCCAAAAGCTGACCCTGGCCGCCGGCCCCAACGCCCTGCCCCTGCCCGAACTCGCCCGCCTGCCGGCCGGTGTGTACGTCCTCACCCTGCAAGCCGGGGCCGAGGTGCGGCAGCAAAAAGTGGTGAAGGAATAGCACGGAGCTTTCTGCAAAAAGCCAAAAAAGTCCCGGCCGGTGGCCGGGACTTTTTTGGTGGCCACTGCCCCCGTCGCCGCACCTTTTTTTTACCGCAACCGACCGGCCCGTGGGCCGCAGCAGTGCGGTTTTGGGCGGTCGGTTGGTTGATGCGGATGGCGGGGATGGGCACTCACTTGTACAGCCGAAACCGCCCCTCGCCGGTGGTGAGGAAGTGCCACATGGCCACGGGGTAGCGGGCGTGGCCCGTCACGGGGGCGATGGAGTCGCGCAGGGCCACGGTGGCGGTGGCCGGCGTGAGGGGGCCGCGCAGCAGCCCGGTGGTGCGGTAGTACACGGTGTCGGCCGTTACGCGCTCGATTTCGGCCAAGGCGTAGGGTCCCAGCTCGCCTTCGTCCAATTTCATCTTGAAGCGTTGGCCCACCACGGGCACGGCGGGGTCGGGCGCAGGGCCGTTGCGGATGCGCCCGACCACGGCCGACAGCATCGCAAACGCCAGCCCGGCCCCGAACACGGCCAGCAGCGCGTAGTGCCAGAAAGGCGTTTTAGCGCGGGCCGCCACGGCAGCCACCGGGGCCAGGTAGGCGGCCGGCTGCTCGCCGGGGCGCAGCGTCTGGCGGCAGTGGCCGCACACAGTGGTAGCGGCCTTGCCCAGCGGCAGCACCGGAATGAAAAACACCTGCACGTAACGCGCCACGACGTGAACGACCAGGTTGCCAGTAGTTTGGCAGTATTGGCAGGTGAGGTTGGGCAGCGGCTCGCTGGCCGTAACGGTGCTGCCGGTGCCGAAGAGGAAAAGCATAAGGAGTCGAGAGTGTAAAAGGTTGAGGCTGAAAACCGGTACCGCGAAGCTCCCGCTTCGCGGTACCGGTTTTCAGCCTCAAAACGGATACCCGATGGCCAGGTTCAGCCGGCCCGCCGAATTATCTGGCGTGCCGTAGGCGGCTTGCACGGGCACGGCGTAATCAAACCGCACGACCAAAAACTGGGCGTCGATGCGAATGCCGGCTCCGGCGCCGACGTTGAGCTGCTGCAAGAACGAGCCGGCCTGAAACTGCCCGCCCGGCCGCGTGGGGTCGTTGTTGACGAGCCAGATGTTGCCCGCGTCCACGAACACGGCCCCCTTGACGTAGGGCACGAGGTCCTGGCGGTATTCGAGGTTGCCTTCGAGGCGCAGGTCGCCCACCTGGTCGTAGAAGCTGTTGAGGGTAGCGTTGTCGGGGCGGTAGGTGCCGGGGCCGAGGGCGCGGGCGGCAAAAGCGCGGATGGAGTTGGGGCCGCCGATGCCGTACTGGCGCAGGTAGGGCAGCACGGTGGCGTTGCCGTAGGGCAGGCCCGCGCCCACGAGCAGGCGGCCCACGAGGCGGTTGCCCTTGGCGGGGTCGGCCGAGAGGCGGAAGTACTCGCGCAGCTCCAGGTCGAACTTGGCGTACTGGCTGAATTCCTGCCCGGCCAGGGCGTAGGCCCCGCGCTCGTTGGTGGTTTGGCCGCTGGCGCGGGCCAGGGCCTGGGCCACGTTGCCGGCCACTTCCACCCCGCCGCCGAAATAAATTTGCTGCCGCCGCTGCTCCAGCACCTGTTGGTTGAAGGTGTAGCGGTAACTGCTTGAGAGAATAAACTGCTGGCGGAACGAATTGGCCAGAAACGGCCGCCGCAGCAGCAGCTTATCGAAGGCCGAGTCGAGGCTCGTGACGCGGGCGTACTCCACGTTGAGGGGCGTGAGCTGCTGCTCGTTGGTGATTTTCTTCTTCCACGAGTAGCCGTAGTTGGCGCTGAATACGTCCTGCCGGAAGTACCCGGCCCGCACTACCGATTTGACCCCCGCGCCGAGCGTGGTGCGGGGCTGAAAGTCGGAATTAGGCAGGCGCGGGCTCAGGAACGGGATGTCGGGCACCACAAGGCGCGGGATAAGCAGTTGGGCATCAAGGCCCAGCTCGTAGCTCGTGAGGCCGCCGCCGGTGGCTTCGTTGGTGGCCCCACGGGTTTGGGTTTCGGTCGAGGCCGTGAGGTTCACCAGCAGTTGTTCGGCCCCGCGCAGGGCCGAGCGGTCGCGGTAGGTGAGGCGCAGGCCGGGGCCGGTGAAGCCGTTGCTTTTGCTGACGAGCTGCAGCTCGGCCCGCAGGCTCTTGCGCTTGATTTGGGTCATCAGCACGTCGGCATCGAGCAGGGGCAGGCCGTAGCGGCGGTTGGCGGCGGGCGTGTTGGCCGGGGCCGGCACCACGGCCCCGCTGCGGGGCACGGCGGCCAGCGAGTCAGCCACCTGCCGGAAACGGATTTCGACGAACTTGAACGTGCCCAGCGACATAAGGCGCGAGAGCGTTTGGTCGCGCCGCCGCCGCCGGTAGAGGCTGTCGGGCACCAAAAACGTGGCCCGCGTAATGGCCTGGGCCCTGAACACTTTTTCGTCGGGCAAATAGCGAAACCCGCCCGCCATCACCGGCGGGCGGGTGGTGGTGTCGGTGAGGACGTAGTTGGTGTTGAGGCTCACCGAGCGCAGGCGGTAGGGTTGCAGGGCGCGGCGCGGCGCGGCGGGCTTCACTTTTATATCAACGCTGGCCATGTTCTTCCCCAGTGTGGTATCAACTTGAAAAACCAGCAAGTCGGACCCAAAATAGTAGTAGCCCTGGTTCTTCAGCTCGGCATCAATCCGCACCCGCTCCAGCGTCAGCAAAGTCAGGTTGTAGGGGTCGCCCACCTTCAGCAGCGAGGCCGGCGCGGTGGCCCGAATGGCGGCATCCACAAGTGTGTCGTGGGGCGGGAAGGTGACGGTTTGCCAGGTCGTAACCGGCCCGGCCTCGGCGGTGTAGTTCACCTCGGCGGTCTTGTCTTTTTTGACGGTTTCGCTGCTGACGCGACCCCGGAAATAGCCGTTGTTGTGGAGGCGGTTCGCCATCAAGTCCTGCGTTGCCGCAATTTTGACCTGCGAGAGCAGCACCGGCGCTTCGCCCAGCTTGTCGGCCAAAAACTTGCCGATGCCCTTGGTTTTGCCCACGCCCAGGTGCCAGAAATAGAGCTTCGGCCGCAGGCCCAGCAGCGAGGCGTTGGGCTTGGGCCGGAAGAGCGAGGTAAGCTCGGTTTGCAGCGCGGCGGCGTTTTTAGGCTTAGCGGCGGGGTAGTTTATTTTGACGGACGAGCCGGTGTAAAGATGCTCCTTTTCGGGCACGTAGCGCAGGCCCGAACAGGAGGTGAGGAGGAAGAGTAAAGCGAGGGGTAATTTCATCGTTCTGGTTTATTTAGCTTGGGGCTTCGGCCCTGACGTTCACCCCACCCCCTAACCCCCTCCCCGATGTGGAGGGGGAACTAGTTTCTAGCTCTAAAAATCTAGAAACAAACTGACTAGAAACTAAGACTAGTCCCCCTCCCCATCGGGGAGGGGGTTAGGGGGTGGGGTGAACGTCAGGGCCGAAGCCCTCAATCGGCAAGGGCCGAATCCGTCGCCACGTGGGTCGAGTCTTTCTCCGTTTTCTTGTCCACCTTTTCCTGCTTCCGGTTCTCGCGCCGCTCGCGCTTCACCTCGCCGGCCACCTTCGTGAACAGCTCGCTCACGTCCTTAAAATCGCGCTGAAACACGAGCGCCCCGCCGGTGCGCACGATGGCCCCGTCGATGTCTTCGTAGCCGTTTTGGCGGAAGGCACGCAGGCGCAGGCGGCCGTCGCGCAGGATGGTGTATTCGATGCTCACGTCGCCGGCCAGGTTGCTGGCGGCGCTCGTGCCCTGGGTGGCCTGGGTGCCGCTGCTGCCCGAGAGCGGAATGTCGGTGCCGACGCGCACCGAGAGGCGGTTGTTCAGCAGTTGGCGGCGAAAAGCCACGTTGAGGTCGGTGCGGCTGCCGTTGGCCCCGGAGCTGTAATCGGCCTGATTGGTCACGCCCAAATCCAGCCCCAGCCCGGCCAGGTACTTGCCGGTGAGGCTATTAAGTTGGTCGGTGAGCACGGCGCTGGCCGAGCCGCGCAGTTGCGAGGCCACGAAGCTCTCGCTCTGGCTGGCCTGAAACGGGTTCTGCTGCACGAAGCGCCCCAGCTCAGCAGCGAAAACACCTGCTTGCTCTGCTCCGAGCTTTGGCTGGGCTGCCGCAGCTGCGCCAGCCGGGCCTCGACCTGCCCGCCCAACGCGCCCTGCTGGTTTTCGGGCAGCGTGATGTCGAAGCCAATGGCCGGCTTGCTGAGTTGCTCGGTCACATTAAGCAGTACGTTGAACGGCAGCCGGTTACGGGCTACGGTATTGGAGGTAGCGTCGTCCAGTCCCTGCCCGGCGAGCAAATCGGCGGGCGCGGCCTGCACCCGGTAAATGGCCGTCAGGTCGAGTTCGGCGTTGTAAGGGTCGCCATTCCAGGTCAGCGACGAGCCGGGCCGGATGACGAACTCCTTGCTGCTGAGGCCGTAGAGCGAGAGGCGGTAGCGGCCCCGCGCCACGGCCAGCCGCCCGCTCAGGCCAATGTTGCCGCCGCTGTCGAGGGTGGTGTTGAGAGTACCCTCGGCCCGCAGGCGCAGGTTGTCGCCGCTCACCGGGTCGATGATGAGCGTGAAGGGGGTGCGCCGCGTGACGGTCACGACGGCCTTGATGTTGTAGCCCGTCACACCGGTATTGGCCGTGTCGAGGGCCATGCGGCGGGCCAGCAGCGAGTCGAGCGGGGCGCTTTTGTCCACAAACTGCACGATGCCTTCGGTGTCGGTTTTACTGGGGTCGGCGGCCGGCGACTCCACCGTCAGGTTCGAGCCGTCGGCCACCGTCACGCGGGTGTCCACGTCGATGAGCGTGAGCGGGCCGCTGAGGCGGGTTTCGGAGTCCAGCACCAGCCGCCCGTAAAAGAGCGGGTTGTTTTTGCGGGTGCTCCGCACGGCCGTAAAGTTGTTGGTGACGGCCGTGAGGTCGAAGCGGTAATCGACCAGGTTTCGGGTCCGCAGGTAGCCGTTGGCCACGGCCTTGTGCCCCGCCGAGTCCGTCACCGTAAAGTCATCAAACTTGATGCCCTGCTCGTCAAGCGTCAGCGTCTGCCGTACCAACCGGTAGGGTGCGCCGAGTTGCGGCACCACAAACTGCGCGTCGTCGGAAGTCGTAACCGCGCCCCGCACCTGCGGCGCGGCCGGGCTACCCAGCACCGTGAGCTTGCCGCTGGCGTAGCCTTGCGTCTGGGCCACCTGCCCGGCCGAAAACGGCTCTATCAGCTTGAGATTGAGCCGCCGCATATCCACTTCAAAATGCAGCGGGGCGGGGCCGCTGGCCAGGTAATAGCCCGTCAGGGCCACGTCATGACCGGGCTGGGTGCCGCCGGTCAGGCGGGCGTCCACGTCGTAGCGGCCGGGGGTGTTGTTCGTGGCTCGCAGGGCCACGTCGCCAATCAGGGCCTTCTGAAACACGAGGCCGGTGAGGGTGGCATCGGCCGTAAAGGCCAGGTTTTTAGTGCCCAGGCCGCGCACTTCGGCCGTGCCGTCGAGGGTGCCGGCCACCAGCGAATCCTGCTGCTGCACGGCGCGGGCTATTTCGGCGAGGTCGAATTTGGTGAAGGTGATGCCCAGCGGCGACGCGGCCACGGCCGGGTTGCGGCTCTGCACGGCCAGGCTGCTGCGGCCGTTGGTGAGGTTGAGCTTATCGGCCACCACGCCCCCACTGCCCGCGTAGTAGCGCAGGAAATTGCCCGCGCCGGCGGTCCACTTTTCGTAGTTGATGATTTGGTCGGGGGCGGCTTCGAATTGGAAGATTGTTTCTTGTTTCTTGTTTCTGGTTGCGCGTTCGGTGAGACTTGAGAGGGCACCGGCCAGGGCTAGGCGCTCGCGGTTGCTGCTGTCGCCGAGGATGGCCACGCGGGCGTTGAGCTTGTTTTGGGCCACGTTGCCCACGAGGCTGGGGCGGCGCAGGCGCAGGGTGGTATCCTGGCTGGCCTGGGCCAGATGCAGGTCGTAGTCAAGCTTTTGCGGGTCGGAGGTCACGGCCAGGCGCAGCGAATCGAGGCGGTAGTTTTGGTAGCGAATGCGCGGGATGGCGGCGTTGGCCGTGAGGCGGGCGGCGCGGCGCGAGTAGTCGCCGGCCAGGGCGAAGGGCGAAATTTCCTTTAAGCCCGGCACCAGCTTGGTGGCGAGCGCGGCATCCTTCAAGCGCACGGCGTAGGTGAACTGCCGCTCCGCCCCGCCCGTGGGCAGCGCCGCCACGCCGGCCAAATGAAAGTAGCGGTCGATGTGCCCTTGCAGCTCCGGCGCGAGTTGCCCGAGGCGCACGTTGCCATCAAGCTTCGCATCCAAAATGGACGACGTGAAAACCACCGCCGTGCGGCTGACCGTCTGGGTGATTTTCCCGTCCAGCGAGTCGAGCGCAAACGGCACGTTGTCGCGCACCACCACCACGCGCCGCCCGGCAAAGGTGCCGTTGAGCGCGTCGAGGTTGGCCCCGCGCAGGTTGGCCGCAAAGTCGCCCTGCACCCGCAGGTCGCCATCGTAGAGCTTGAGGGCCTTCAAGTTAGCGCCTTTCAGCTTCACGTCGAAGGCGTAGGCGGGCGTGTTCGGGTCGCGCAAATTCACGTTGCCCGTGAGGTCGAAGGCCAGGTTGGGGTCTTGCCGGCTTGTGGCTTTGATAGCGTACTTGTTGCGGTCAATCCCGACCGTGGCGGCGATGCCGCGGTAGGCGTAGCCGCCGTATTCGGCCCGCTGCACGGTGGCTTGCACCTGGCCCACGAGCGTGGCCGGGTCCTGCAAATTGCCGCTCGCGTTGATGCGCCCCGTGGCCGTGATGCGGCCGAGTTGCGGGTTTTTCAGCAGCTTGCCCGCGTCGAAACTCCGCAGCGCGAAGGTGCCCAGCAGCGGCTGCCGCCCGCTGGCCTGCTTCGCGCCGAGGTCGCCCGAAAAGGCCACGTCGCCGTAGCTTGTGTTCACGGTCAGGTTGGTGTTGAATTGCAGCGTCGTGGGCCGCCCCCGAAACGTGCCGCGCAGCGCAATGACGGGCGGCAGGCTGATGTTGGCCGGCAGCGTACCCTTGGGCACCAGACTGTTGATGTCTTCCCGCGAGGTGCGAAACTGCGTGATGTCCACGTCCACCAGCAGCCGCGCATCGGTGTTGGGCAGGCCCTGAATGCGCCCGCGCCGGGCTTTCAACACCGTATTTCGCAGGCCCACAAACTCCAGGTTTCGCACCGTAAAGTCGCCCACGCGGCCCGCAATCTGCCCGTTTAGCAGCACGCTTTGGTTGGGGCCAGTCGTGAAGGGCGGCGTACCCGCGAGCTGCGGCGCGAGGTAGAGAATGTCCCGAAACCCAATCCGCGTGTCGCGCAAATCGCCGCTGATTTTAAGCTGGGCCAGGTTGTCGGCGATGGTGTTCAAACTGGCAAACCCGATGCCCAAACTCCGCCGGATACGAGTGTGCGGCGTCACCAAATCGAGGCTGTCGAGCCGGATTTGCACCGAATCGTACACCACCGCCGCCCGCCACGAATCAATGCGGAAGCCGCTGCTTTCGCGCCCGGCCAGGTTTTCGACCAGCGCCGTGGTGCGGTTTTCCGAGAAGGCCAGGTTGCGCGTGTTCAGCACCAGGTCGCTGAAATGCAGATGGTTGTAGTCGAGGGCGGGCAGGCGGGTAAGCTGCCGGGGCTGGTTGAAGTTGTCGAATTTCACGTCCACGTCGCTGATGGCCGACTGGGCCAGGCTCACGCGCCAGCGCAGGGGCTGGCCGCTGGCGGCGCGGGCCTGGTCGGTGGCCGCGTCGAGCTTCCGCACCGCCTCGGCCGGGTTTACCACGCGCTGGGCCACCGGCACGGCCTCGTTCTGGGCGTAGGCGAAGGTGGTTTTGGTTAGCGTCAGCTTCTGCAAATCAATGCGCTGTCGCTGCAAGTCAATGTTTTTGGCCGTCAGCGCCGCCTGCCCGATGGTGGTGCCGATGTACTGGGCCGCCGGGTCGTTGCGGTAGGTAAAGCTGACAGAATCGAGCGTCAGTTCCTTCAACCCGAACTGCACCGTGAGCGGCGCCGTGGGCGCGGGGTTGTCCACTTCGGGGGCCGTTTTGGTCTGCCGGATGCTGACGGACGTGCCCGCCAGGGCCGCCTTCTCCACCTTGTACACCGACTTATCCACATCCACCTCGTCCATGTGGATAAGTGCCGTGCCGATGCGGGCGCGGGTGTCGGTGCCGGTCACGGCATCGAGTTGGGTGAAATAGACGCGCCGCAGCGTCGCCTCGCCGATGTTGTACTTGAGGCCCGAAGCCGTGGTGTCCACCGGGGCTGTGGGGTCGGTGAAGGCCCGGATGATGAAGTCGTAGTTGTTCACCGAGTCCGGCTCGGTGCGCGTGAGGCGGATGCGGCCGTCGGTTAGCTCAATGCTTTTGATGCTGACTTGCTTACTGGCCAGCGCCCACAAATCGAGGCTCACGCCGAGGTGGCCCACGGCGAGCAGCGTGTCGCGCCGCTGGTCGGCCAGGTACACGTCGTCGAGGTTGATTGCGTGGCGGAAATCGGTGCGGAATTTCCCGATTTTGACTTCCGTGCCGAGCTTGTTGCGCAGGTACGTTTCGGCCTTGCGGGCCACAAAATCCTGCGTTCCATCAAACTGCAATGCCACCACCACGCCGACTACCAGCAGCAACACGAGGCCCAGCAGCCCCAGCAAAAAATAAAGAACGCGGCGCAGAATAACAGGCACAAGAGTAAATTAGCGCAGGTTTTCGACCCACGGAATAGCAAAAAACGTGTTCCAAACGGGTCAAAGGTCGGCGCTCTACAACGAGAAAGCCGGGCTGCGGGTTGAAGCAGTTGCTTCAAGGGCAACGCCCAGCCCACCGGGCAAGCGGCCCGACGTGAGCGGCCCGCGCCAATTTCCGTCGCGCAACAGCCACGAACAACTGCTGTTGCGCGGGCAATTTGGGTGCCTTGTGTTTCTGGTTGTTTCTCGTTGCTTGTTGCTCGTTTCTGGCTGCCTTCGTGCTTCAAAAACCGCTCAGAAACCGCCAACCAGAAACCAGAAACAGGAAACAAGCAACAAGAAACAAGAAACAATCCGCGTAACAGCAGCAAACAACCCAACCCGTTAGCTTCGGGTTGCTGGTTGTTGCCGGCACTGCTAACATCGGTGCATTGGCCGTAATTTGTGCCCCCAACCCTCACACTGCCGTCCCTCATCATGGCCAAAAAAGCAGCCGCCCCCAAGCCCCAACTTGTTCATATTCAAGCCACGAGTGCCGACAATCCACTACTCTCGAAGGCGCAGAAGGAGTTCAACCGCCTCACCCGACGCATTGCCAAGCTCGAGAAAGAGGTAACCGACTACCGCACCGCCGCCACCGCCCTGCGGCAACGGGTGCAGGCCGAGTACCGGCCGTTGCAAGCCCAACACAACGCCGAGCGGGCTAAGCTGGTGCAAGTATTTGATTTCGCGCTCGAAAACCACAAAATTACGAAGGGCGAACGCACCAAAATCCTCGATTTGCTGGTAAACGGCTGCATCGACCTGCTGGAGCGCG
Source organism: Hymenobacter sp. (assembly GCA_025362615.1). Lineage (GTDB taxonomy): Bacteria > Bacteroidota > Bacteroidia > Cytophagales > Hymenobacteraceae > Hymenobacter. Next base: position 23,955 of record JANYFQ010000179.1, read on the forward strand.
GGCACCCCGAACTGCAACCCATCTTCGACAAATACGCCCCGCCGCCCACGCCCGAAGAAGATGCCGAGCTGGAAAAACAGGCCTCGGAAATGATGAAAATGATGTTTGAGCAGCAGTTCGGCATCAAGTTCGACCCGAAGGTGGACGTGAGTACGCGGGAGAAATTTCAGGCCTACGTGGACGAGCAGATGAACGCTCAAGAAGCTGACTACGAGGCCAAAGAAGCCCAGCAGGCCGAGCGCCGCGCCCAACGCAAAAAGACCCCGAAGCAGCAGGCCGCCGAAGACAAGCGCCTGGCCGAAGAGAAAACCATCACCAAGTCGGTGCGCGGCCTGTACCTGGATTTGGTGAAGGCCCTGCACCCCGACCGCGAGCCCGACGAGGCCGAAAAAATCCGCAAAACCGAGCTGATGAAAAAGGTGACGGTCGCCTACGAGCAAAACGAGCTGCTGACGCTGCTGCGCCTGCAAATGGAACTCAACCACATCGACCAGACCCACCTCGAAAACCTGGCCGAAGACCAGCTCAAAACCTACAACAAGCTCCTGCGCGAGCAAGTGGCCGAACTCGACGGCCAGCTCTACGACGAGCAGATGAACCTGCAAAGCTTTACGGGCCAGCCGTACTACAACTTCCTCTCGCCCATTGCGATGGAGTACGACTACCAACGCCAGAAAACCCAGCTCGAGTACAAGATAAGAACCTTAGCAGCCGAGGTACTGGCCTTCGAGCACGACCCGGCGGCGCTCAAAGCGTTTTTGAAAACCCACAAGGTGCCCCGGCCGGGCCACGGGCCGATAATGATGCAGTTTTAAGCGCCTGTCCGAATAGCGGTGCAGCCATCACGGATGCGGGCGGGCGGCTTTTTTCGCCGCCCGTCCGCTAATCGTTGAACGACGGCCCAAAAACGGCCGGACGACCAGCGGCCGGCCGGCACCAAGACCCAAAATCCTGGTCAGGCGAAAGCCTTCGGACGATTCGCGCCAACTGCTTGCCGCGCCAATAAACCGGTTTGTAATTATCTGATGAGCAAGCGGTGGTGGTCGATTCTTGCGTTGATTGCCGCTGGTGCTGGCCGCGCCACCGGGCAGGCCACACGCCTGGGCTGCAACCCTGGGGCAGTTGGCTCGTGGCCACGGTGCAGTGGCCGGGCGGCGGGGCCAGCCGGCCCTGGGGCGGCTTCGCCGCAGGCCAGCTCCGCGCCAATGGCGTAGCCCGACATTTTTTTTACCACGAGGCCAAAGCGGGCCTCAGCTACGATTTCAGCGGCACGACCACGGCGCTGCTCGGCGGCGGGCGCTACACCACTTACAATTACCAGGCGCTGGAAGCCGGCCCCACCATCGCCGAAAACCGGCTGTGGCAGCAGCTTACTTTCACGCACCGCGCCCACCGCCTCGAGCCCGAACACTGCGGGCGTTGGGAGCAACGCTGGCTGGCCCTGACCCCGGCCAGTGGCCCTGCAACCAGCGTGTTTCGGCCGCGCCTGCGCTACCGCCTCAACGCTCTTTTGCGCTCAGCGGGCCAATGCTGCAACCGGGCGGGGCATTTGTGTCGGCTTACAACGAGGTGTTTCTGGACCCCAGCCCGGTCGCCCTTCAACGCAACCGCCTCTACTTGGGCGCGGGCTACCGGTTTTCGGCGGCCCTCACCGGGCAGTTGGGCTGGCTGTTTCAGGCCGATTTCAACCAGCGTTTCGGCCCTGCGGAGCCCGGCACCGTGCTCAAAAACAACTTGGTACTGGCCTGGAGCTGGCGCATCCGGCGCGGCAAACCGGGCGAAGCCCCCACCGAACGCCTGCCCACCCAACAAGACTGAGGCGGCGCGGGGCCACTGCCATAGGCTACCCCAGAACAATTTTTGCGGTTTTTGCGTGAACTGTTCAATCCGCAGTGGCCGGACGAACCGCTGCGCGGGATTCGCCCGACCACTGGCCTACCGCCCTACTTTTTCAGCGTTCGCGCCAGCCACTCGAAGTACACGCGCTGCCACAACACCGCATTCTGCGGCTTCAAAATCCAGTGGCCTTCGTTGGGAAAGTACAGAAACCGGCTCGGAATGCCTTTAAGTTGGGCCGTGCCAAAGGCTTCCATGCCTTGGCCTTCAGGCACCCGAAAGTCCTTGCCGCCGTGGATGACGAGGATGGGCGTGTCCCAGTTTTTGGCGAATTGCTGGGGGTTAAAGTCGGTGTAGGATTTGTGGAGCGGGGCTTCCCAGGGTGCCCCGCCGATGTCGTGCTTGGCGAAGAAAATTTCTTCGGTGATTGAATACCAGCTGGTTAAGTTGTAAAGCCCGCAGTGCGCGATGAAGGTTTTGAAGCGCCCCTGGTGGTTGCCGGCCAGGTAGTAGGCCGAGTAGCCGCCGTAGCTGGCCCCCACGCAGCCGCGCCGGTCTTTGTCCACGTAGGGCTCCTCCGAAATCTTATCGATGGCGCTCAAATAATCGCGGATTGGCTGCCCGCCCCAGTCGCCCGAAATGGCATCGTTCCACTGGCGGCCGAAGCCGGGCAGGCCACGCCGGTTGGGCGCCACCACAATGTAGCCGTTGGCGGCCATGAGCTGGAAATTCCAGCGGTAGCTCTGGCTCTGGGTGATGGGCGACTGCGGCCCGCCCTGACAATAGAGCAGCGTTGGGTACTTCTTAGCCGGGTCAAAGTCAGGCGGGTAGATGACGTACACCTGCATCTGCTGCCCGTCGGTGGTCGTCACGCGCCGGTCCTCCACCTTGCCCAGCTTGATGCCTGCCAGCTCCTGCTCGTTGATAGCAGTGAGCTTGGTTTCGCGGCCGGTTTTGAGGTCAAGGCGCACCACGTCGGCAAAGGCCGCCAGGGTGGTGCGGTTCGCCACGGCGGTGTTGTTAGCGCTCAGTTCAAAGGCGTTGTAGTTCTGCGGGCCGCTCGTGATTTGGCGGATTTTCCCGCCCGTGGCGGCCACCGAAAACAACTGCTCGGTGCCCGCCACCACGGCCAGAAAATACAGCGTTTTTCCGTCGGCGCTCCAGCGCACGTTACTGGCACTCAGCTCCGAGCCGGCCGTGAGGTCGGTGCGGGTTTTGGTGCTGAAATCGTAGCGCAGGATGGCGTTGCGGTCGCTCTCGAAGCCGGGCGTGGCCATGCTCAGCCACACCATTTGCTGGCCGCCGGGGGCGTAAGCCGGCTCCGTGTCGTAGCCGTTAAGCCCTTCGCTCAAATTGAGCGTTTTGCCGGTCCGAATGTCGAACTCGTAGATGTCAGCGTTGGTACTTTCGGCTTCGGCCTTGCCCACGAGCTTGCGCGAGGTGTAGGCCAGCCGGAAGCCATCGGGCGCAAACGCGAGCTGCTCGGAGCCCCCGTCGGGCATGAGCGGCGCGTCGAATTTCTCGCCCGCCATCACATCTTTTCCGTAGCCAACGGGCTTGCCATCAGCCCCCACGGCCTGAAAAAAGACGTGCGAAGCCTGGTGGTCGTCCCACGCATTCCAGTGCCGGTAGTTCAGGTCATCGATGATTTTGGCATCGGCCTTGGGCAGGTCCGGGAACAGGTCGAGCGTCGTGGCCGACGACTTTACGTCCTGGGTGTAGAGGATGAAATTGGCCTTCGGCGCGTACTTCAGGTTGCCCAGGCCCTGGTCCGCAAAGTCGCTGAGTCTGGCCTTGCCCCCACCGTCGGCCCCGATGACGTAAAGCTGGTCGGTGCCACTTTCCGCCGACATAAACGTGAGCTTGCCATCGGGCCGCCAATTCAGCGTGTTTTCCGACACGGGGGTGTCGGTCAGGCGCTTGGCTGCACCGCCGGCTACGGGCAGCACGTAAATGTCGGCGTTGCCCTTGTTGTCGGCCAGGCTGTATTTGGTGACGGTGTAGGCCAGCAGTTTGCCATCGCCCGACACGGCCATCTCGCCCAGCCGCCCCAGTTGCCAGAGTTTTTCGGGCGTGAGCCGGTCAGTAGGCGCGGAAGCGGTTTGGGCCGCAACGCCCAGCGGCAACAGGCCCAGAAGAAGCAGTTTTTTCATGCCGCGAAGGTAGCCCGGACACCGCCGCCGCTCGTTCAGCAAGTAGCGGGCGGGCGGCGAAAAAGCCGCCCGCCCGCACCCGACGGCCGCACCGCCTATTCCGTACAGGCGCTAAATTGCACCACCGTAGCCAGCCGCGTCGGCGGCGTATCCGTTCCAACCGTTAAATCTGTTCTATTCTGCGGTCATGCGCCACGTTGCCGACATCCCCCACCCCCACGTCAAAATCACGCTCCTCGCCTGGAACGCCAAGTTCCTGCTCAAACTAGAGCAAGGCAACTTCGAGCAAACCTACAAAGTGCCTGAGCTTGACCTGCTCACCGGCACCGATGCCGAGGTGCGCGAATTGCTCGACGCCGAGTTTCTGGCCGCTGCCATCGCCCGCTTCCCCGCCATGCGGGCCGACCTGCAAGCCGCCCAGGCCCGCCAGGAACTGCGCTGAACCCCGTATTTTTGAGGGCACCAATTGCTCATTTTCCTTTGCCGCAGCGCCCCATGTTCCGAATTGCCACCCTTTGCGCCTTTGTTTCCTTACTAAGCACCGCCCCCGCCTTCGCCCAACTCTACGACGTGCGAACCGGCGATGTCAGCTTCGACAAACGACCGCGCACCGCCCTCAAAGTGCAGGTCGATGGCCAGGCCACGGCCGTGCGCGAGTTCCTGCAAGCTTGGATGAAGCAGAGCTACAACGTGCGCTTCAAAACGGGCGGGGTGTTTGGCATTGGCAAAAGCGACGGCCTTGCCGCCCGCCAAACGCCCGCCAGCACCGTTTCGGGCAAACTGATTGACCTTTACGCGTCCTTCGTCGCGCCCTCCGATTCGGTGACGGAAGTGGCGTTCTTCGGAGGCTTCGATGACAACACGTTTTTCTCGCCCGAGGCCACGCCCAATGAGTTCGGCTCCTTGCGCTCCATTGCCCAGAACTTCGCCGGCGCGGCCCGCCTCAAAGCCTACCGCGACCTGATTGCCGAAGCCGAGAAAAAGCTCAAAGAGGCAGAGAAAGAGAAAGAAAAGCTGGACAAAAGCACCGCCGATGCCCAGCGCAACACCACCAACAACCTGGCCCGGATGGAAGAAATGCGGACCCAAAACCTGGCCAACCGCCGGCAAATAGCTTCCGATTCGGTGGCGTTGGGTAAGAATATCGTCGTGCGCCAAGCCGCCCAATTGCGCCTCCAGCGCCGCCGCGACCGCCTCACGGCCCTCGACCGAAAGAATTAGTTTCAGCCCACCAGTTACCGTCTGTTCGCGTCGCCCATGTCCCCTGGTTCCAACGATTCGCCCCTCGAAACCCTGCGGCAGCTCCGCGAAATGCTCGACGCGGGCACGCTGTCGCAACCCGAATTTGAAGCGTTGAAGCAGCAGTTGGTATTTAGGCCGGTTGCCCCCGAGCCGCCCGTACCAGCCGCGCCCCCCATCCCAGCAGTGCCCTCTGCTATCGCCCCGCAGCTCGCGGCCGAAGACGAGTCGAACTACCCGCCCGACGAGCCCAGAGAACTACGCCCAGCCGCCGCGCCCAGTGCCTTTGTGGTAGATAGCTACGAGGCCGCCGCCACCCCGCCGCCGGCCAACTACCTGAACCTGATACTGTCTATCGGCGGATTGCTGCTGCTTTTTGGGCTGGTGTTGTACCTGGCCGCCAACCGCCATCCGTCGGAACACATCGACAGCAGCAGCCTGCTGGCCAGCGACTCCGTGGCCGTGGTCGAGGTGGGGCCGCAGGCTGCCCCGCTACCCGCCGTGCCCGTCGCCGCGCCCGAAACCGTGCGCCTGGCCCCCGCCAACCCCGCGCCGCCGGTGCGGTACCCCAGCCGCCCGGCGGCCGACTCGGCGGCGACCCCAGCCGCCGACAGCGACACGGCTGCCGCCGAAGGGAATTCGCGTTGAACAGTGTACCACCAAGCTCTGGGGCAGCACAGCTTGGTGGTACAGTCGTCCAACGCGAAACCCCTCCGGTGGCAGCACAGCTTGGTGGTACATCGCTCTAACCCGCACATTTTCTACGCGTAACACAAACGTAACACGCCCCGGCCCGGCCCCGGCGGTAACTTTGTGGGCATAAGTGTTTCTCACGAAAACCCTCGTCCCGTGGCCATTCCCAAAAGCGCCGTTTACAGAATTCTGGTCGTTGACGACGACCCGGACATCGTGGAGCTGCTCGAGTTCAACCTTAAAAAGGAAGGCTACCTCACGGCCTCCGCTTCCGATGGCCGCAAAGCCCTCGAAGTGGCCGCCACCTTTGGCCCCGACATCATCCTGCTCGACGTGATGATGCCCAACCTCGACGGCATTGCCGCCTGCCGCCTGCTGCGCGAGCAACCCAAGTTCAAAGACACGTACATCCTCTTCCTCACGGCCCGCGCCGAGGAGTTTTCCGAAGTCGCCGCCTTCGAGGCCGGGGCCGATGACTTCATCGCCAAGCCTATCAAACCCAGGGCCTTGCTCGGCCGCTTAGCCGCCGTCAAGCGCCGCGACCACGACCCCAATGCGGTCATTGATGCCATCGAAATCAACGGCCTCCGCATCGACCGTACCGGCTACGCCGTGTACCAGGACGGCCGCAAAATCACGCTGCCCAAGAAGGAGTTCGAGCTGCTGTCGTTCCTGGCTGCCTCGCCCCACAAGGTTTTCAACCGCGACGAATTGCTGCAAAACATCTGGGGCAACGACGTATTCGTGCTGGCCCGCACCGTCGATGTTCACGTCCGCAAAGTGCGCGAAAAGGTCGGCGACCATCACATTCAAACCATTAAAGGCGTGGGCTATAAGTTCAACGCCGACTGAGTTTATCATTTAACATTTAGCATACAACATTTAGCATTGAATTGACTGCGAACGAAGTGTTCGGCGCGTAATTTTAGGGTTTGATTTGTGGACGGCCATTGCCCTGTGTCCAAACCCAGGGCAATGCCCTCAACGTGTCCGAACCCAAGGCGATGCCCTCAGTGGCTTGCCCCGCGTCAGACACCGTTGCCTGGTAAGTGTTAAATGCTAAATGTTAAATGAAAAATGAACCTCTCCTCCCGCACCGTTGCCGTCATCGTGGCTCTGCTCGTGGGCGCAGTGCTGACTACCTACGCCCGCATCGGCCCGACGCTGCCGTTTCGGGAGGCATTTCTGGCAGCGGGCATCACGGTGGCGGCCTGTTTCCTGCTGGTGTATTTGACATTTGAGGCGCTGCTTTTCCGCGAAATCAACGGCATTTACGCCGGCCTCGAGCACATCAAGCGCAAGGAGTTCAAGAAGCTGAGCAACAAATTTCTCTTCCGACCCGAGCCGGTGAAGCGGGTGCGCGACGAAATTCTCGAAATGGCCGAGCGCCGCCAAGCCGAGCTCGACGAGTTGATGCGCCTGCAAGCCCTGCGCCGCGAGTTTCTGGCCGATGTGTCGCACGAGCTGAAAACGCCGCTCTTCGCCGCTCAAGGATTCGTTCACACCATCCTCGATGATGAAGACAACGACATTGACCCCGCCACCCGCCGCAAGTTCCTGACCAAAGCCGCTGCTTCCCTCGACACCCTCGACACCTTGGTGCAGGACCTCGTAACCATCGCCCAACTCGAAAAAGGCGTGGTGCGGATGCGCCGCCAACGCTTTGACCTCGTGGGCTTGGTGCAGGAAATATTTGAGCTGCTGGAGCAGCAGGCGGCCCGGCGCGACACCGCCCTGGAGCTGTTCCCGCCCAACCTGCCTACCGAGGGACTGTTGGTAGTAGCCGACCGCAACCGCATCCGACAGGTACTTATCAACATGATAGACAATGCCATAAAGTACGGACGCGATGCCGGTACGGTGCGCGTTTCGTTGGTTGAGGGCAACCGGCAAATCCGCCTCGCCGTGCGCGACGATGGGGACGGCATTGCCCCCGAACACCAGGGCCGCATTTTTGAGCGTTTCTACCGCGTCGATAAAAGCCGCTCGCGTGACTCGGGTGGCACCGGTTTGGGCCTGGCCATCAGCAAGCACATCGTGGAAGCCCACAAGTCCAGCATTCGGGTGCAAAGCGAAGTGGGCGAGGGCACTACGCTCTCCTTCAAGCTCAACAAGCCAAAACCGATGTAGCGCGGGTTTTCAACCCGCGACGAGCGCAGCGAGTGTTTCGCGGCTGAGTTGGCGTAAGCACCGGCGCAAGGGTTGTACCATTCAACGAAGCCAACGCAAGCCACTCGCTGCGCTCGTTGCGGGTTGAAAGCCCGTGCTACCTGCCCCGGCCTACCTTTGCCCTTCCCTATGAAGCCTCCTCATTTCCCGGATTTAATTATTTTCGAAAACGACGATTACGTCGTCGTGAACAAACCGCCGTTCCTCGCTTCGCTTGACGAGCGCGTGGGCGGCGCGCCCAACCTGTTGCGCCTCGCCCGCCAACACTACACCGACATTCAGCCCGCCCACCGCCTCGACCGCGACACCAGCGGTGCCATGGCCCTGGCCAAGCACCCCGAAGCCTACCGCCACTTGGCCATGCAGTTCGAGAGCCGCGAAGTCAGTAAGCAATACCACGCCGTGGTGTGGGGCACCCCCCAGCTCGATAACGTGCTGGTGCAGCGCAATATCGAAACCACCAGCCGGGGCAAGGCCCGCCTCGCCTACAAGGGCAAGGAGGCCGAAACCCGCTTCACTACCCTCGAAACCTACGCCCGCCACGCCCTCGTGCTGGCCGAGCCCATCACCGGCCGGATGCACCAGATTCGTCTGCATCTCCAGTACCTGCAAGCCCCCATCGTGGGCGACCTGGCCTACGGCGGCGAAGATTTTTACCTCTCGTCCCTCAAAAAGAAGTTCAATTTGAAGGACGGCGAAACCGAACAGCCCTTCATCAAGCGCTTCGCCCTGCACGCCCTGCGCCTCAAGTTTGCAGGGCTCGACGGAGCCGAAATCGCGGTGGAAGCGCCTTACCCGAAGGATTTTCGGGTGCTGGTGGAGGTGCTGGGACAGGCGCGGTAGACAAACTTTTTTCGGAAGGCCGTCGTACCTTTGTAACAACAAAAAAATCGGTGTTAAAACCTTTCGGTTTAACCCCCTGCGTAAATCCTAGGTAGCCCAACGAAACACCCGTGGCTCTAGGCGCAAGCGCAGGGGGTTTTTCGTGCCATTACAAGTCGACAACGCCCAAGTCATAAAAATTGACCAAATCCGGGGTTTCGCGTACGTAAAGCCAAATCAGGTACACCGTGCCGTTGAGTTCGTGCCGGGTTTCGAACCTGTGAATGAAGATGCCGGGTCGGGGTGGTACGTGGTTGTCGGCCTCTTTGCCCAAGTAAACGGCCTTCGACAAGATGACGGGTAAGTCAACAAGTGCCAAAGTCCGCAAATGGGTGTTGGGATACCGGCGCGAAATGCAGTGCTTCACGCCTTTGCGATTGATTATAATTGCTTTGTAAAGCGCAGGATGCGTAACGCAGGTGCCTGATAGGGTATCTAATACCCGGGCCTGCAACTGCCGACGTTCTGTGTCGGAAGGAATGGGATTGGGTTCCATGGGGTTTCTGTTTTCACTATTCTAGTACGAAACCCAGCCGTCCCTCTCCTTATGATGCGCCCCGTAATCGGTGCTGCCCGGTTGCAGATGTTTTGCGAAGGTAGTTGTTTGTCTGGCCTAAAAACAGTACCTTTGTGTCCGTTTTTCCCTGAGCCTACCCGGCTTGGGGTTCTTTTTCAGTTGCTTAGATTACTTTTTCAACACCTCTCATGGACCACCTGAGCTTCAAGACGACCCACGTCAACAAGGCCAACGCCCACAAAAGCTGGGTCATCGTCGATGCCAGCGTCGCCCCGCTCGGCCGCGTGTGCAGCCAAATCGCCAACATCCTGCGCGGCAAGCACAAGCCCTCCTTCACCCCCAACTCCGACTGCGGCGACAACGTGATTGTCCTCAACGCCGACAAGGTGCGCGTGACGGGCAAGAAACTGACCGAGAAGGTGTACATCACCCACTCGGGCTACCCCGGCGGCCAGAAGCGCCGCAGCCTGCGCGAGCAGATGAACCGCGACTCGCGCCGCGTCATCGAGCACGCCGTGCGCGGAATGCTGCAAGGCAACCGCCTCGGCGCTGAGCAGTACCGCAATATGTACGTTTACGCTGGCACCGAGCATCCGCACGAGGCCCAGCAGCCCCAGGCAATTGAACTGACCAACCTGTAAGCCAACCGGCTTACGCTTTTTTTACTTTCACTAAATGGCAATTACCAACACCTCTGGTAGAAGAAAAACCTCGGTGGCCCGCATTTATATGCAGGCCGGGCAAGGGAATATCACTATCAACGACCGCGACATTAAGGTTTACTTCAGCAACGAGTTGCTGGAGAACGTCGTGAACCAGCCCCTCACCCTGCTTGAGCAAGTCGGCCAGTACG
>JANYFQ010000230.1 GCA_025362615.1 Hymenobacter sp.
TTTTCACTCGCCTTCCCGCCCCGCCCATGTTGCCCCCGGCCCCGCCCTTGCCCGACGAAACCCATAATCCCTGGCAAACCCTGGCCTCGGAAGTGAAATACCACAACCCCTGGATATCGGTCCGCGAAGACCGGGTGCTGAACCCCGGCGGCGGGCGCGGCATCTACGGCGTGGTCACGATGAAGAACAAAGCCCTTGGCATTGTGCCGGTTGATGCCGACGGCAACACCTGGCTCGTGGGCCAGTACCGCTACCCGCTGCGCGAATACAGCTGGGAAATTCCGATGGGCGGCGGCCCCGTCGAGCTGGACGTGCTGGCCTCGGCCCAGCGCGAGCTGCGCGAAGAAACCGGCCTCACCGCCACCCGCTGGACGCGCATCGCCCGCCTGCACACCTCCAACTCCGTCACCGACGAAGAAGGCTTCGTTTTCCTGGCCGAAAACCTGACAATGGGCGAAATCGAACCCGAAGAAACCGAAGCTCTCTACCTCTGGAAACTGCCCCTGGCCCAGGCCGTGCAAATGGCAATGGACGACCGCATCACCGATGCCATCAGTGTGGCTGGCCTGCTCAAGGCCGAGCGGATTCTGGCGTTGCGCCTGGCGAGGAATGAGGAATGAAGCGAAGCCCTAACTTTGCGCCCATGCCGCACGCCATCCGTTCCATCAAGCAAGGGCTGTACACCGCCTGGGCCGTGTGGTGGTTCATCGTCCCGTTTTTGCTCATTTTACCAGCGCAGTGGGCGTTTAGCAAGTGGCGCGGCGGGGGCGGCCCGTGGGTACACGCCCTCAACCGCTTCTGGTCCACGTTTTCGATTGCTTTGTGGGGGATGCCCGTGGAAGTGGTGCGCGCGGCCCCCGGCCCGTTGCCCCGGCCCTGCGTGTACGTGTCCAACCACGGCTCGTACATCGACATCATGCTGTTGTTCAAAACCATACCGGGGTTCTTGAACATGATGGGCAAGGCTTCGCTGGCCCGCGTGCCGGTGTGGGGGCCGCTTTTTGGCAACGTCTATATCACCGTGGACCGCAGCAGCGCTGTGAGCCGGGGCCGCGCCCTGATAGCTGCCCGCCGGGCGCTGGCCGCCGGCCAAAGCATCGCCATTTTCCCCGAAGGCCGCATTTCGCCCCGGCCGGGGGCCGAGCTGCTGCCATTTCAGGACGGCGCTTTTCTGCTCGCCATCGAAGCCGGCGTACCCCTGGTGCCGGTGTGTATGCCCCTGAACCATATGTTTATGCCCGACGTGGCCGGCAAGCTGCGGGTGCGCTACCACCGCCTGAAAATCGTCTTCCACACCCCCATCGATACCACCGGCCTCACGGCGGCCGACGTGCCCGCCCTCAAAGCCCAGGTTTTGGGGTTGATTGCAGGCGATTTTTTGCTCGAAGGAGCCGTGAAACCCTGAATCACTGATTTTGAACTGAGTAACCGTGATAGCGCTGATTGAGTCACTGATTTTTAGGCTGATTAACCGTAATTGCACTGATTGAAGCACTGACTTTCGGCTTATTAACCGTAAGTGCGTTGATTAAACTGGCCGGCTGACGCTGCTGGTTGCGCTGGGCAGAAGAGCCTTTCAACTGGGAACAAGAAACAAGAAACCAGCAACAAGAAACAAGAAACTACGCTATGTCCACCGACCTCAGCACCCTGCGCGGCCTGGCCCACCTGGCCCGCCTCGAATTTGACGAAACCCGCGAGCAACAAATGCTCGGCGACCTCAACAACATCCTCGATTTTATGGAGCAACTGCGCGGCGTGGACACCACCGGCGTAGAGCCGCTGGTGCATCTGAGCCAGGAAATCAACGTGTTGCGCGACGACGAGGCCCACAACACCGTTAGCCACGCCGAAGGCCTGCGCAACGCCCCGCGCTCGGACGGCGATTATTTCCGCGTCCCTAAAGTGCTTGACTAGTTGAAGCCGGCCGTTTCTGCGCGTCCGCCGCTGGTGGCGCTGCCTTCCGCCGTTCCTAACTCGTTGGGAAATTGGGTGTTGAATTTACTGGCTGGGTTAGCGGTGGCGCTGGCCATCGGCGCTTATCTAGTGGGGCCGGGCGCTACGTTCCCAGTGTCGTTGCCGGCGCAGTTGCTGCCGGTGCCGCTCACGCTCGAAACCTTTGCCGTGGGCAATTTGGCGGTGCCGGTGCCCGTGAGCGGCTTCGTCGTGAGCCTGACGCACGACGTGGGCGGGCCATTGGTACACCCGGTGGCGGCGGGGGTTTTGCTGCTGTTTCTGGCCGTGGCCCTGGCCGGCTGGCTGGCGGTGGTAAGCACACTGGCCCGCGCACCGTTTGCCGTGGGCATGGTGCCGGTTGTTTTTCTGCTGATGTCGTTGCAGGCCGACGCGCTGGGCGTGTTTGCCGTGGGCGAACAATACTTTTTCTACCTGGCCCTGGCGGTGCTGGGCGGCACGGCCTTCGGGCTGCACACCTTTGGCACCCGCGTGCCGCTGGCGGTGCGCTGGCTGATTTTTGGGCTGCTGCTGGCCGCGCTGGGTAGCTTGATTTTCATCCGCAGCGACTGCCCAGCGGCCGATACCGCGCTGCAACTCGCGGCCTACGCCACGCCCGCCGGCGCGGTGCTGTTTGGGTTGCTGGTGCTGTGGGTGGGGCTTGAAAACGTGCGGGCGCTGCTCTGGTTCAACGGGCAAGCGCCGCTGACGGTCGGGCGGTTTGGGCTGCTGCCGTTTTTGCTGGGCACCGGCTTCTACCTGGCGGCCCTGGCCGCCTACGTCTGGAACGGGGAGTTGCGCCTCTGGCCCACCCTCGCCCTCGACCCGTTTCTGCTGTTGCTGCCCGCCGTGCTGGCCGGTGGTCTGGGCCTGCGGCTGCGTGCTCCGAGTTACCAGGCCTGGGTGCCCTTCGGGGCCGCCCGGCAACTGTACCCGCTGCTGGTGATGGGCGCGGCCACGGCCCTGGGCTACGCGCTGCTCACCCAAAACTCGCCGCTGCTCGACGCAGCCCGCGCCTACGCGGCGCTGCTGCTGCTGGTAGCCGGCGCGGCGTTTTTGGGCTACGTGCTGCTGAATTTTTTGCCGCTCATCCGGCAAAAGCTGCAAGTGTTTCGGGTGGTATTTGCGCCGCGCCGGGTGCCGTTTTACGCCGTTTACCTGCTGGTTGTGGGCACCTTCGTAGTCGTGCAGGTGCGCCGGGCCAACCCCTTGCCCGACCAAGTGCGGGCCGGGCAGTTCAACCACCTCGGCGACCTGAGCCGCGCCCAAAGCGAAACCCGCCCCGACGACCTCGGCCTGGCCCTGCTGGCCGAACGCTACTACGCCGAAAGCGGCGACGTGCTCGACCGCCACAACGCCCACGCCCAGCTCGGGCGGGCGGCGCTCTACCGGTTTCGGCAACAGCGGCAAAACGAGGTCATTGCCCTGCGCCGCGCCCTTCGGCGCCGGCCCGATGCCGGGGTGTCGCTCCGCCTCACCGGGTTGTTCAACGAGCCGCAGGATTTGTTCGATGCCCTCGACGTGCTTCGCCAAGCCCGCCGCGACCACCCCCGCAACGCCGCCCTGGCCGCCGACCTGGCCCAGCGCTTCACCCAATCGGCCCTCACCGACTCGGTGGCGTTTTACCTCGACCGGGCCGAGGCCCTCGCCCCCGGCGCGGCCCTCAACCGCAGCAACCAACTGGCCTTTCTATTGCGCCAGCACCTGTACGCCGATGCCGCCAAACGCGGCGCGACCGCAAAAACTGACCTCACCGAACCCGCCCTGCTGGCCAACCTGACGCTGCTGCGCCTGCTGCAAGCCGCCGCTGCCGACTCAATAGCTCGGCAAAAACAACCCGCAGCGGCCGTTGGCTCGTCTGCTGCTGTTGCACCGGCCGCACCCGATGCCGCCAGTGCCCCGGCCTTTACCGCCGCCTATTTTGCCCCCGTTGCCGACCTTGATGCCGCCACCTTTGCCGCCCTCTACCACGCCGCGCTGGCCAACGCCCGCCGCGCCGACGCGGCCCTGCTGCCGCTGCTGGTGCGCCTCGGCCAGCGCCCGGCTAATGAGCCGTACTACGAGCAACTGGTGTTTTTGCAAGCCCTCACCCGTCACGCAGTCGGCCAGGAAATGGCCGCCCGCCAAATCCTGGCACCTCTCACGGCGGGCAGCAGCGCCACCGCGCACTACTACCAACACCTGCTGGGCCTGTGGCAGTTGCAGCAGGGCCAGTACGCCACAGCGGCAGCGCAGCTTGCCCTGGCAGCCTCCCCCGACTCTACCTTGCGCCAAACAACGCGGCTCCTGGCCCGGCAAGCAGCCACTGGCAACGCGCCACCGCCGGCCCGCTTGCCCGTCGGCGCGGCTTGGTTAGCCCAGGCCCGCAGTGCCGCTCGCCCCGCCGCCGCCGCGCTCTACCGCCGCATTGTGCAGGAAGCGCCCTTCAACGAAACCGCTATTCTCGCCGCCGCCGATTTCCACACCCGCCGCCGCGACTACACCACCGCTTACGAAGCCCTGAACACCGGCCTCACCGAAAACCCCAATTCCCCCGCGCTGTTGCGGGCCTACGTGCTGGCCGCCACCGATGCAGGCTTGACTGATTACGCCACCCAAACCCTGCCCCGCCTGCAACCCCTGCTCGCCCCCACCGACTTTGCCGCACTCCGAAAAGAGCTGGCTACCCGTCAGGCTGCCCGCGCCGCTACCGTGGTAGGGTTTGAGTAGATTTTAGGGACTTAGGTTTTAGGTACTTAATTTTTAGATTATTAGATATATTATAAGAAAATAAGCACTATAATGCCACTTTAAATGCTTAAGCCCTAATTCACTCAGCCTGAGCCACTAAGCCTCTAGTTTACTAAGCCCTGTACTATGAACGTCATCGAAACCACCAGCCTATCGAAACGCTACGTATTGGGCAGCGAGGAAATTCATGCCCTGCGTTCGGTCAGCATCAGCATCAAACAGGGCGAGTACGTAGCCTTTATGGGGCCGTCTGGCTCCGGCAAGTCCACGCTCATGAACCTCATTGGCTGCCTCGATACGCCCACCAGCGGGAGCTACATCCTCAATGGTCAGGACGTAAGTCACATGACGGATAACGAGTTGGCCGAAGTTCGCAACAAGGAAATCGGCTTTGTTTTTCAGACGTTCAACCTGCTGCCCCGCGCCTCTTCCCTCGATAACGTAGCCCTGCCGCTCATCTACGCCGGCCTCAACAAGCGCGACCGTCAGGCCCGCGCCCAGGAAGCCCTGCGCTCCGTCGGCCTCGGCGACCGCGCCCAGCACCGTCCCAACGAGCTTTCGGGCGGCCAGCGCCAGCGCGTCGCCATCGCCCGCGC
>JANYFQ010000022.1 GCA_025362615.1 Hymenobacter sp.
GGCACCAGCGGCGAGCGGGCCTGCCGGCGGTAGTGGTCAATTACCTTGCGCTTGAGAATCAAGAACAACCACGTCCGCTCCGATGCCTCGCCGCGAAACGAGTCCAGGGCATTAAGGGCGCTGAGGAAGGTTTCCTGCACCAGTTCCTCGGCCCCGGCCGGGTCCGAAACGCGCCCCAGCGCAAAGGCGTAGAGTTCGTCGCCGTAGCGGTCGGGCCACCGGTGCGGGGCCAGCGTTTCTTTTTCGTCGGGTAGCATGGGGCTGACGGTTAGAGCGGCAAAGTAAGCCCCGAAACCAGCCACCGGCACCGGCGTGGGGAGGCCAATGCGGCCCCAAGGGGCTGGCCGGTGCCGAAAAGCAGGGTTTCCAAGTCGGCCCAGGGCGTAGCCCGGTGGCCGTAGGCGGCGCTACAAGTCATCAAAAACATCGGCCCACTCCACCACCAGGCCGGGCACGGCGGCCACGGGCATGGGGCCGGCTTCGGCGTACTCGGCCACGAGTTGGTAGCGGCCGTGCGCGTCGAGTACGTGGGCCAGTACCGTTTGCTCGCCGGGATAAACTATCCAGTACTCGCGCACCCCGTTCTCTTCGTAGAGGGCGTACTTGGTGCGCGTGTCGTGCCCGACGTTGCCGGGCGAGAGAATTTCCACAATCCAGTCGGGGGCCCCCAGACACCCGCGCTCGTCAATCTTGGCCAGGTCGCAGACCACGCAAATGTCGGGCTGCACCACGGTGGTTACCTGGGCATCGCCGGAGCCGATGCCCGTCTTCAAACGCACGTCGAAGGGTGCAATAAACGCTCGGCAGGGCTTTCCTTTCAGAAACAAACGAACTTCCGTGGCAAGGTTGAGGGCATACGTTTGATGCAGGGGGGCCGGGGCCGCCATCTTCCGCATCACCCGTCCCCGAATAAGCTCCACGAACTCTTCAAACTTCCACGTCAGATAATCGGCGTAGGTGTAACTGCCGTTGGGGTCGAGTTGCGCGAATTGGGTGATGGGTTGGGCGATGGTTTCCATGATAAACGGGGTTGAGTGAACAACGTAAAGATAGCCGCCCGGCCGCGCCGCCTACGCCACGTAATCGGCCAGGTAAGCGTAGCGTTCCGTCAGTTTTCCGCTTTTGGCGATGGTGGCCCGCGCCACCACGCCGGCCGCGTCGTCGCCCACCAGGTAAGGAAACACCTGGTCGAGCAACTGCCGGCCGAAGTCGCGCGAGGCGTTGCGGGGCAGCTCGCAGGGCAGGTTATCGACGGCCATGACGGTGATGTTTTTGGGGTGCGAATAGGCATCGGCCAGCTCGCCGGTGCGCGGGTCGTAGTCGAAGGCCGGGGCGGCGATGGTGCTGCTGCGTTTCGTGACGGGGATGGAGCCGTCCACGTCGCACGTCACGTCGGCGATGGTGTTGAGGCGGAAATCGGGGGCGCGGGTGTCGGCTTCGCCGAAGAGCACCGGGGCCGCCGGGTGCCAGTAGGCGCAGGCAATGAGCAGGTCCGTCACGGGCAGGAAGCGGCGGAAGTTGCTCTCGTAGTCGGCCGGGTTTTGGTGGAAATGGGCTGTGTCCCAGGCCCGGCCGTCGCGGCGGCGGTGGTAGTCGGCCGAGCGCAACTGCGCGTACACGGGCTCCTGAAAATCGTGGTGCAAAAACGCGTGGACGCTCACCTGCCGGATGCCCATTTTATCGAGCACCTCCAGGGCCCCGCCGGCCACTCGGCCGCTGCCTGTCACGGCTATTTTGATGGGCGGCAGGGCTTTAATCTTGAAGTACTCTTCCTGCATATCGTCCATATCAACGCAGGCGTGAGCCGGTTTCAGCTCGAACAGCCCGTGCTTGCGGCCGTAGGTGAGCAGGCCGTTGTAGGCCCCCACAATGCCCGCGTAGCGCCCGAAGGCCACCACGCGCTCGCCCTGGGCGTTGGTGAGCATCTCGTAGTCAATCAACGTAATGTGCTGGTCGAGCACGGCCCGCAGCAGGGCGCGGTTGGCGGGCTGCTTCTTGACGGTGTGCGAGAAAAAGAGGTAGGTTTTGTGGGCAATGAGCTGCGCCAGCGGCACTTCCTTCACGCCCATGAGAATGTCGCAAGCCGACAAGTCGTCGCTGATTTCCAGGCCCAGGTCGCGGTATTCCTCGTCGTCGTAGGCGCGGATGGGGCTGGTTTGCACCACCATGTGCAGGCCGGGGTACGTACTCTGGGCCTCGACGCACTTTTTGGGGGTGAGCGGTACGCGGCGGTCGGGCGGGGTTTTGCCTTCGCGGATAAGGCCGATGGTGAGGGGCATGGGAGGGGGAATGGGAGTTTCGCGTTACGACAAGCCCACAAAACTACCGCCCCCGCCCCACCAAAACGCCCGTAACTTTGTTGCGCTCCAAACCAACCCTCCCCAGCCCCCGATTATGCCCCTCAAATTCGCGCCCGCCGACGTTTTTGAAACCCGCCACAACGCCCCCGGCGCGGCCGACACCGCCGCCATGCTCCGCATCATTGGGGCCGAGAGCATGGCCCAGCTCATCGCCGAAACCGTGCCGCCCGCCATCCGCCTCAAGGGCGAATTGAACCTGCCCGCCGCCCTCAGCGAGCGGGCGTTTCTGGCCAGGTTCAAGCAGATGGCGGGGCTCAACCAGGTCTTCAAAAGCTACATCGGCCTGGGCTACCACGACACCACGCTGCCGCCCGTCATCCAGCGTAACATCCTCGAAAACCCCGGCTGGTACACGGCCTACACGCCCTACCAGGCCGAAATCGCCCAGGGCCGCCTCGAAGCCCTCGTCAATTACCAAACGATGGTGATTGACCTCACGGGCATGGAAATCGCCAACGCCAGCCTGCTCGACGAGGGCACTGCCGCCGCCGAAGCCCTGCATATGCTGCACGCCCAAACCAAGAAAAAAGGGGCGCACAAGTTTTTTGTGTCGGACCAGGTACTGCCCCAAACCCGCGACCTGCTCCTGACCCGCGCCACGCCCGTGGGCATCGAGCTGGTGGTCGGCGACCACCGCCACGCCGACCTCAGCGGCGACGACTACTTCGGGGCCATGCTGCAATACCCAGGGGCCGACGGCGAAGTGTTCGACTACGCCGACTTCATCGAAAAGGCCCACGCCCACAACAACTTCGTCATCCTCGGGGCCGATTTGCTGGCCCTCACGCTGCTCACCGCCCCCGGCCACCTCGGGGCCGACGTGTGCGTG
>JANYFQ010000287.1 GCA_025362615.1 Hymenobacter sp.
GTTGGTTATCCAGGGCAGGTCGCGTTGGGCGCCGAGGCGGGGGTTTTCGATTTCGAGGCCCGCCGGGAGCAGGTCGGTGAGGGCCACGTTCTTGACTTCGCCGGCCGCGCCGGGGGCGGTAAGGGTAAGGCGAACGACAACCAAATCGTTCTGCCGGAAGGTGGGCGTGCCCAGGGGCTGGCCGTCGCGGGTGAGGAAGGTGCGGCGCACTTGCAGGTAGGCATCTTCTTCGCGCACCTGGCCGGTGGGCGAGATGCCTTCGAGGCTCCAGAAGTAGTAGAGCGTGCCCTTGCCGGCCGTGACGAGGCTGAGGCTTTTGTTGGCCACGGTGTTCACCGTGAGGTTGTTGCCCGTGAACTGGGCCAGGCTGCGGCCGGCGGCGCGGAGGTCGGCGGTGGCGGTGCTGCCGGCGTTGCGGCGGGCCACTTTGCCCAGGGCCAGCAGGGCAAACGCGCGTTCCTGCGTGTTGAGCCAACCGGCGTTTTTGACCTGGCGGCTGAGCTGCCGGGCCAGCAGGGCCACTTGCGGGTTGTTGGGGTCGGCTTCGAGCAAGGCATTCAGCACTAAGGCTTCATCGCGGATGGGGGAGTAGAAAGAGCCGTCGAGGTCGCGGGCGGCGGCGGTTTCGCCCCCGAACTTGCTGGGCAACAGTTGGCGGAAGGTGCGCTCGTTGCCCAGCACGGCGTGGGTGCAGGCCAGCAGGAACTTGCCGTCTTCGGAAAGCAGCGGGCGGTTGGCGCGGTAGTAGCTGAGGGCCGTGGCATCTTGCCGGCCGGCCAGGGCCAGCACGTAGAGCGAGTAGGCGATTTCCTTTTTGGCGATGATGCGGGTGTGAATACCATTCGTGGCATCAAGGTAATTGTAGTTCTGGGTTTCGCGCTTTTTAAGGCGGAATTGCAGGTATTTCAGCGTCTTGTCGAGGACGTTCTGGTTCACGGCGAAGCCGGCCCGCTGGGCTTCAATTAAAAAATGCGTGGCGTAGGCGGTGGCCCACCAGTTGTCGTAGTCGCCACCGGGCCAGTAGCTTAGACTGCCGTTGTATAGCTGCTGGGCTTCTACTTTGCGAATGGCTTCCTGCACATGATAATTGGGGTTGTAGCGGGCGGCTTTGGCGGGGGTGCCGCTGGTGCGCTGCAAAGTGGCGGCCAAATCGCCGTAGTAAAGCTGCGGGAAGGCGGCCGATACCGTCTGTTCGAGGCAGCCGTAGGGGTATTGCAGCAGGTAGCGCAAGTCTTTGCTGAACTCCGTCATCGGCGAGCGGCTGATGACGAGCTGACTTTTGAGGCTGCTGGGCAAAAAGTCGGTGCTTAGGTTGAGCGGCATGGTACTGCCGCCCGCCACGCTGCCGCCGCCAGTGCGCTTGGCCAGCGGCGCGGCGGGGCGGATGGGCAGGTCAATGTCCTCGCTAAAGGTTTCGCCCAGAGCGGTTACGGTGGTTTTCAGGTGGCCTTCGCCGATGCCGGCCGGGGCCAGCACCCGGAACAGGACGCGGCGCTCGGCGTTGGGCGGCAGGCTCACGCTGAGGCGGGCCGCCGTGAGCAGCCGCAACGGCCCCGACACCGCAAGGCCGGCCGTGCCCACGGCGGTTTTGGCCGTGGTGTTGGTGAGCGTAGCGGGCACGTCGATGGTGTCGCCGGGGCTCATAAAGCGCGGCAGGGCCGTGCTTATCACCACGGGGTCAGCCACTTTCATGGTATGTTCGGCCGAGCCGAAGGCATCGTCGTTGTAGGCCACGGCCATGATGCGGACGGCCCCCGAAAACTGCGGCAGGGCCAAGCGGTAGCGCACATCGCCGTTGCCGTCGGCGGTGAGGATGCCGCTCCAGCGGGCCAGGAGTTTCACGCGGCGGTTGGGCACGGGCGTGGTGCGGCTGCTCAGGCCCATGCCGTCGCCGCCGGTGCTGCTGCTGCCCAGCTCGGGCAGCAAAAACGGGTACACGTCGAAGGAACCGACTTCCAGCGCCCGCTTCTGGTAGAAGTAATCGTAGGGCGCAGGGGTCTGGTAGTCTTTGAGTTGCAGGATGCTTTCGTCCACCATTGCCAGCGTTACCTGGGCACCGGGGGCGGTGTGGGCCACAATTTCCTGCACCCGCGCCGAGCGGCTGCTGGCCGGGGCACTGATGCTGACGGCGAGGCGGGCACCGGGTTTTTCGACGGTGAGCGGCACGAAGCCCCGCGCCACGGTCAGGGGCAGGGCGTTATCGGTAATGGCGCGGATGGCGGTGGCCGTAACGTACACGTTGGGCACGTGTTCGGCCTTGATGTCAATCTTCACCTCGGCCGATTTTTGGTCGGTGTTCACGTAAAAATGCTCCAGCACCTGCCCGCGCTCGACGGTGATGAGTACGCGGCCCGCAAACGGCGTTTTGAGCAGCAGCCGGGCCGTTTCGCCGGGGGCGTACTTGGGCTTGTCCGGCTCGATGCTGACCTCGCCTTCGGTGTTCACCTCGAAGGAGTTAGCCTGCGTGTCGCCGCTGCCGTAGGCGTACAGCGTTTGCTCCACGTAGGTGGCGGCACCGGGCCGGGCCACGCGCACGGCGTACTCGCCCGAGTACAGGGGCCGGAACTCGACGTAGCTGCCCGCCGCCACGTCGCGTACTTCGTTGAAAACCACCTGTTCGCGGCGCTGCGAGTTGTACACAAACCGCCCGCCCTGGCGCTCAATCACGGTTTCCCAGAGCGTACGGACCACCCACACCTGCGCCTGCGCCGACGTGGGCTTGCCCTGCGGCGTGAGGGCCAGCAGCGGCACCCGCACCGGCTGCCGGGTGCCCACAAGGCCCCCTAACTTCCCGATACCGAACATGGTAGCCTGGGTTTGCACCTCAAACGAGGCCACCCGGCTCACGGGCCGCCCGGTTTCGTCGAACACCGTGGCGAAGGCCGTGCCTTGCAGCGTGCCGAGGTCGGCGGCTGCGGGCAGCGTGTAGGTTGCCGTGCCGCGCCCGGCCGCGTCGGTCTGCCCCTCGCGCACGGGGGCCTCGAAGGCCGAATTCAGCCCGCCCGTCGCGCCGCTCCGCCCGGTGATGTCGAAGGTAAATTTGGGATAAGCCGGGGCGTTGAATGGCTTGACTTTGAGCGAGAACTGCACCTCAAACTTGCGGTCGGCGGCCGGGGGGCCAAACAGGTTTTGGGCCACTACGCTGGCCGTCACCGTCTGCCCCGGCCGCAGCAGCGCGGGCGCGGCGCTCACGCTCATTTTCAGGCGGTCGGGCAAAAACTCCTCCACGCTGATTTGCCGCGAGGCCAGCAGCACGTCGTTGCCCGTCAGCACCTCCATCGTGTAGAGGCCGGTGAGGATGGCGGGCGGCAGAATGAACTGACTTTCAAACGCCCCGTGAGCATCAAGCTTTTGTTGTAAAATACTGTATTCCTTGCCCGTGGGCAGGATGAGGCGCAGCTTCATGGGCAGGCCGGCAGGCGGGGTGCGCCAGTCGTCGGTGCGGACCACGGCGTTGGTCCGCACGGTGTCGCCGGGGCGGTAGAGGTTGCGGTCGCCGTACAAAAAGGCGAGGTAGTGGGCGGCGTTGCTTTGCAGCCCGCCCACGTCGAAGCGCGAGGTTTCGACCTGGCTTCTGGTGAGGTCGAGGAAGGAAAAATCGGCGTCCTTCACGGCCGTCACCATGCCCAGCTTGAAGCGTTTCATGCTGGCCGCCGAGTCGAATTTGGCCACGCCCGAGCCGTCGGTGGTGGCGGTGCCAATTATTTGGTTGTTAGAGCTTACGAGGTTCACGGCCACGCCCGCCAGGGGCTGCGCGGTGCGGATGGAATTGGCGAAAACCAGCGTGCTGCCGGTCGCGCCCTGCTTCACGAGCAGGCCCACATCAGTCAGGGCCACGAGGCGGCTCACCTGGTTGTACTGGCGCTCGGTGTCCTCCACGCGCACCACGTAGAGGCCCTTCATCGGCCCCTGAAATTCAAGTTCTTTCAGGCTCAGATTCAGAAGGCGCAGGCCCTGCACCCTGGGCAGCCCGTCCACGCTTACCGTGCGCTCGCTGAGGATGTTACCGGTGTTTTCGACGTTGTAGTACTGGTAGCTGCGGTCCACGTATTCGCCGTCTTCGCCATTGTCATTCTCCGAGTTACCTTCCTCATCGTAAGACGGATAGCCGTACTCCGTGCCCTGGCGCAGCACCTGTTGCAGGTTGTTGGCATATACCTTGGCGATGGTGATTTTGACCCGTTTCACGCCGTTGATGCGAAGCCCGAGGTTGCGGTTGCCGGCGGCGCTCAGGTACAGGGCTTTCTCGGGGCTGGCGAAGCTGAGGCTGGGCCGCTCGTCGCCGAACGACACCGTTTGGGTGTAGGGGTCGGCGAGTACCCCGCCGAGCAGGCCGATGGTGCCGGCCCCCAAACTCACCTGGTACGTTTTGCCGACCTCAAAGCCCCCGCGCAGCCGAAAACCGCTTTCCAGGGCTTCCACGGCGAAGTTTACGGCGGGCTGCACCGTCAGGCGGGGCTGCACGTCGGCCACGGCCACGGGCTGCGTGAGTTGCAGCGTCACGACGGGCTGCCCGTCCACGAGCGTGCCGGTGAGTTCGCGCACGGTCAGTGTGGCCTGGTCGGGCACTTCGGCCGAGGCGGTGAGCGCGGCGGGCGTGGCCTCGGTGCCAGTGGCGGGGCGCAGGCCGGGCGCTATTTCGACGGTGATGGGCTGGTCGGGCCGCACGTCTTGCTGAAAGCTGAGGGCCAGGTCTTTGGCTGGCTCGGCCGAGGTTACGTCCACCGCCAGCGGCTGCCCGTTCTGGGTCACTTTCAGGCGGGTTTTGAGGTCGGCGGGCCGCACGGGGTAGTTGAAGGGCAGCGTGGCCCGCAGCTCGGCCGTGCCCGCCGCCCGCCGCGAGCGGCCGTAAAACACCTGCGGCGCAGCCAGTTGCAGGTACGGCGTATGAAACCGGCTGCGGTTGATGGCCAGCTTCTGCTTGCCAGCGGGCAGCGCGGCGGGCCGCAGTTCGGCCTTGAACGCCGTGCTGGGCCGGAACGGCTCGGCCGGCGAAAACGTCAGTTCCCGGTCGCCGGTCCACTTGAATTTGCCGCGCACGGTGGGCGAAAACGCTACGTAGCGCGTGGTGTCCCAGCGGTTGAGGGCGGCCGCGTCCACTACTTTCTCGTCGAAGGTAAAAACCAGGTTCGAGTACGGGTCAATCTCGTCGCCGGTCGTGCTGGCCTGGGCCGTAGCCTGCTCCTGGGCAGTTTTTTTGCCGCACGATACCGCAGCTAAAAGCGTGAAAAACAGCAGCCAGGACGGCCGCGCAGCGCGAAGGAAAACCAACATGGGAGTAGGGGGGCTGAAATGTGCTGTTAAGGTAGGGCCGCCAACCTCGCCCGCCGCACTCGGCACCACGGCGGCTACTTTTACGCCCCGCCCCGGCGGCCCGGCCGCCGCCTGAAACCGCGTTTCCCCCCCCCCCGACTTTCCTCCCCCATGAACTGGCCCCAACTCCTCGCCACCCGCCGCTTCCCCGACCAAACCCTGCCGCCGGCCAACGCCGGGCGCGGGGCCTTCGTCACCGACTACGACCGCGTGGTGTTCAGCTCGGCGTTTCGGC
>JANYFQ010000289.1 GCA_025362615.1 Hymenobacter sp.
CGCGCCCGCAGCGGGGCCGTGAGCATCCCCGAGCGCGTGGTGGCCCCGATGAGGGTAAAGGGCGAGAGCGAAATCTGGACCGAGCGGGCGTTGGGGCCGCTGTCGAGCATGATGTCGATGCGGTAATCTTCCATCGCCGAGTACAAATACTCTTCCACCACGGGGTTGAGGCGGTGAATTTCATCGATGAACAGTACATCGTGCGGCTCCAGGTTGGTGAGCAGCCCGGCCAGGTCGGAGGGCTTGTCGAGCACTGGGCCCGAGGTCATTTTGATGCTGCTGCCCAACTCGTTGGCAATAATATGCGAGAGCGTGGTTTTGCCCAGGCCGGGGGGGCCGTGCAGCAGTACGTGGTCGAGGGCATCGCCGCGCTGCCGGGCGGCAGCGACGAATACCTTCAGGTTTTCGAGGATTTTTTCCTGGCCCGTGAAGTCATCGAAGCTCAACGGCCGCAGGGCCTTGTCGATGTCCTTGTCGGTGGTGTCCTGCCGGTCGGGGTCGCCGGAGAGAAAGGCTTCGCGCATTTTGAGTTGCTGGTTGCTGGTTTCTTGTTTCTAGTCGGGTTTCAAACCCCGAAATTCCCAAAAAAGCTCCCCGTTTGGCTATTTTGATTGGGGCGAGAATCCTAAAATTTTTAGCTGGCCTGTGGCGTTATTCGTGCAGCAGCACGCGCACTTGCAAGCGGAGCCAGCCGCCTTCCCATTCTTTCTCCAGCAGGCTGCCCGTCAGGTTTTTGCCAGCGTCGAGTAGCCGGGCGATGACTTCGTTTTTCTGGCGGGGCAGGTAGCCCAGCAGCACCTCGGCAGCGGGCAGGGCGGCGGTGCCGGTGGTTGAGGAGGTGGGGGCAGTGTTTGGGGCAGCACCTGCGGGCGGCAACGGCGGCAATAAGGCACTGACGGTGACGGCCCATTCGTCGTGGGCGTTGGCTGGTTCGCGGTGCAGGCGCAGGGGTAGGCCGGGGTTCAGGCACGGCTCGTACTCGGCAAGGCGATGGCGGAACGAGGTGCCGGCCACCAGGCATTCGAGCAGCGTGAGGGGCGGCCTCGCCAGGCCCGGCAGCCCGGCGGGACCGTGGTTGTGCAGTAATTCGAACAGGCCCGTTGTGGGCACCAGGACAACCGACATGGATGATTTTGGGCTGATGGCTGATGTTACGCGGCGTGTTTTTGGCGCGGGTCTCCAGGCCCGTGCCGTTTACTTAGGGGCCTCTGGCCCCAATCGTTGAACGACTCGCGTTGAACGACGATGGAAACGCAACGATTTCGGCCTGGGGTGCGGGCCAGAGGCCCGCAAGTAGGCGGCACGGGCCAGGAGGCCCGCGCCAAAACCACCCCGCGTAACGGTGGCAGCCTTGCTACCGAGGGCAAATTTACGGCCCGTTCAGGCATCCTCGGCAGCGGCCCGCAGTGCGTCGTAGCGGGCTTGCAGCAGGGTTATTTGCTCGCGGGTGGCAGCGAGCTCGATGGCCAGCAGTTGCTGTTGTTCGGCCAGCCAGGCATCGTCTTTCAGTTGTTTTTCGAGGGTAAAGGGAAACTTCGCCCGGATGGCTTCCAGGCCGGCCAGTAATTGGCGAATGCCCTCGGCCAGCACGGGCAGGCGCTGCCGGATGGCTTCGGCCAGGGTAGCGGGGTGGCCGGGTTGGTCTTCGGGCAGTTCGTCGCCGGGGGCGAGCAGGGCGTAGGCCCGCAGGCTGGGCAGGTCGCCGTACTGGTAGGCGGCCTGCACGGCGTGCCAGAGGCGCAGGTCGGCGGGGCTGAGGGCGGGGTTCACGTCGGGGTGCAGGCGCTTGGCCAGTTGCCGGTAGAGGCGGCGCACTTCGTCGCTTTTTTCGGGTGAGTGCAGGTGGCGCAACAGGTGCTGGGCGGCGTGTACCTGGGCGGCCTGGTCGGTGAGCTGCTGGCGCAGGTTGAGCAGCTCCACGTCCACCTCAAAAGCCAGTTGGTCAAGGTCCACGGCTTCGCGGCGGTTGAGGGCAGCTTGCAGGCGCTGGCAGAGGCGACGCAGGCGTTCGGCCTCCAGCTGCACTTCCAATAGGGCCAGGCGGGGCTGTCCCACGCGCACGGCGTAAAGGGCCTCAAGCTGCGGCCCGGTGTGTTCGAGCAGGCCCTGTTTGTCGGTTTGCAGCTTGATGTATTCGCCTTTCAGCAGGTCGAGCTCGCGGCGCAGGCGTTCGAGGTCGGGGTCGGCGTTGGGAGAAACAGGGGCGAGTTCGGTGGCCACAGCAGCAGCGTTAGCGCGTCAGCAGCACCTCAATGTCGAGGTGCAGCCAGTCGTCTTCCCAGGCTTTGTGGTTGAGGCGGGCACCGATGGCGAAGCCCGCGTCGAGGAGCCGGGCCACGGTTTCGTTGCGGGCCTCGGGCAGGTAGCCGAGCCATACATTGGCGGGGTCGGTGGCGGGGTGGGTATGCACCTGCACGGCCCAGTCGTCGTAATGGCTGTCGGCTTCGCGGGTGAGCAGCAGGGCCTGACCTACTTTGAGTTGGGGCTCGTAATCGGCGAGGTGGGGGCGGTGGGAAGTGCCGGCCACGAGGCATTCGAGCAGCACGAGCGTCGGGGCAATCGGGGCAGTGGCGGCGGGCGCGGGTTGGTTCATGGGGCCAAATTACGGCGCGGGCGCGGGCTTTTGGGTTGGCTGTTAGCTTTCCGGCTAAGATATGATGACGGTTTGCGAGGCGTGTTCCAATCCAAAAAATAAAAAAACGCCCTTCCGAAAACTTCGGAAGGGCGTTTCTGCAATCGATAACTTCAATCGGCGAAATAAATTGAGTCGCCTGATGGCCAACGCTTAAAACGTGCGGCTGAACCAGGCTTTGATGTCTTCTACGGCGTGGCCGGTTTTCTCTTGCAGCTTGCCGTACCACTCGTCCTGCTTGCCGTCTTCGTAGTTGAGGTCGTCGTCGGTGAGCTGGCCCCACTTCTGCTTGGCTTCGCCTTTTACTTGGTTCCAGTTGCCGCGTGCTTTCAACTCGGTTTGGTCGTCGAGGTTGTTGTTGTTGAGGTCCATGG
>JANYFQ010000301.1 GCA_025362615.1 Hymenobacter sp.
TGCTTCCAAAACCATTTTTCTGCTGCGCCACGGCCAGACCGATTTCAACGTGCAGGGCATCGTGCAGGGGTCGGGCATCGACAGCAGCCTCAACGCGACGGGGCAGCAGCAGGCCGGGCGCTTTTTTGAAGCCTACGCCCACGAGCCCTTCGACCGGGTGTACACCAGCGCCCTGCGCCGCACCCAGGAATCGGTGCAGCAGTTTATCGACCTCGGCCTACCCCACGAGCGCCACGCCGCCCTCAACGAAATAAGCTGGGGCCGCCGCGAGGGCACCCGCATCACGATGGCCGAAGATGCCGAATACCGGCACGTACTAGCCGAATGGAACGCCGGCCGCACCCATTGGGCGCTCGAAGGCGGCGAAAGCCCCGACGAAGTAGCCGCCCGCCAACGGCCTTTCATCAAGCTACTTAAAGCCCGACCTCAGGAGCGCACCGTGCTGGTGTGCCTGCACGGGCGGGCGCTGCGGGTGCTGCTCTGCCAACTCCTCAACTACCCGCTGCGCTGCATGGAAGGTTTTGAGCACAGCAACCTGTGCCTATACAAGCTAGAGTTGGTGAACGGGCTGTTTATAGTGCGTAATTTTCTGGATACGAAGCATTTGCGGTGAGGGCCGCTCGTCGGACCAAGCCCTTCGGGCAATTCGTCCGACGAGTGCGGTTAGAACGACTTGCGCCCGACGAGTGGTCCTTGTGCGAGCCGTTCAACGCCAGTGGCCGAACGAAGCCCTTCGGGCGATTCGCCCGACCACTGGCCTACCGCCCAACCACTGGCCTTGCCCCCCAAACTTTTGGGGCTAATTTTGGCCCCTGCAAACCACCCCCGACTTTTAGCCCGACCCTACCGATGGCCGTAACGATAAAAATGCCCAAAATGAGCGACACGATGACCGAAGGGACCATCGCCTCGTGGCTGAAAAAAGTGGGCGACGTGGTGAAATCCGGCGACATCCTGGCCGAAGTCGAGACCGACAAGGCCACGATGGAACTCGAAAATTACGAAGACGGCACCCTGCTCTTCATCGGCCCCAAAGCCGGAGAGGCCGTGGCGGTCGATGGCGTACTGGCCATCGTGGGTAAGGCGGGGGAAGATATTTCGGCCCTGCTCGGCGGCCAGAGCGGCGGCGCGGCGGCGGCCCCGGTGGCCCCCGCCCCGGCCGCCGAAGCGCCCAAAGCCGAAGCCCCGGCTGCTGCCCCGGCCGCGCAGGTTGCAGCGGCTTCGGCACCAGCCCCGGCGATGGCTCCCGCAGCCCCGGCGGCGGCTCCAGCATCGGCCAACGGCAAAAAAGCCACCGTGGTGCGGATGCCCAAGATGAGCGACACGATGACCGAAGGCACCATTGCCGCTTGGCTGAAAAAGGTGGGCGACGTGGTGAAGGCCGGCGACATCCTGGCCGAAGTTGAGACCGACAAGGCCACGATGGAACTGGAAAATTACGAAGACGGCACCCTGCTCTACACCGGCCCAAAGGCAGGTGAAGCCGTGGCCGTAGATGGTATTCTGGCCATTATTGGCGAAGAAGGCGCTGACATTCAGGCGCTGATTGGCGGCACGAGCGGCGGCGCAGCAACTCTCGCAGCCCCGGCCGCAACCCCAGCCCCGGCTGCGCCAGCCGAAACCGCCGCGCCGGCGGTGGCGGCGGCCCCGCAAGCGGCGGCCCCCGCTGCCGCCAGTGTGCCAGCCGAAACCGCCGCGCCGGCCACCACCGGCCGCATCCTGGCCTCACCGCTGGCCAAATCCATCGCCAAAGAGAAGGGCATCGACCTGGCCCAAGTGCGCGGCAGCGGCGACAACGGCCGCATCGTGCAGCGCGACGTGGAGAATTTTCAGCCCCAGGCCGCTGTCAGCCAGGCGGTTGGTTCGAGCGCTGCTGCTGCTGCGGCAGCATCGGCCCCGGCTTCGGCACCCAACGAGCACCTCGCCGCTGCCCTGCCGGAGGCCGCCCCGCAACCCAGCAACCCGCAACCCGCAACCAGCAGCCAACCAGCAACCTACACCGACACACCGGTGTCGCAGATGCGGAAGGTTATTGCCAAGCGGCTGGCGGAGAGTATGTTCACGGCTCCGCATTTCTATCTCACGATGGAAATCAACATGGACCGGGCCATGGAGGCCCGCGTGAAACTCAACGAACTCAGCCCGGTCAAACTCAGCTTCAACGACCTGGTGCTGAAGGCTTCGGCTCTGGCCCTGCGCCTGCACCCGGCCATCAACTCCAGCTGGCTCGGCGACCGCATTCGCCAAAACCACGTCATCAACATCGGCGTGGCCGTGGCCGTGGAAGACGGCCTGCTGGTGCCCGTGGTGCGAAATGCCGACCAAAAGGGCCTCTCGCAAATTGCGACCGAAGTAAAAACCCTGGCCGATAAAGCCAAAACCAAAAAGCTGCAACCCGCTGAGTGGGAGGGCAACACCTTCACCATCTCCAACCTCGGAATGTTCGGCATTGATGAGTTCACGGCCATTATCAACCCGCCCGATGCCTGCATCCTGGCCGTGGGCGGCATCAAGCAAACGGCCGTCGTCAAAGACGGGCAGCTCGCCGTCGGCCACCTCATGAAAGTGACGCTGAGCTGCGACCACCGCGTGGTGGACGGGGCCAGCGGCGCCGCGTTTCTGCAAACGCTGAAGGGCCTGCTGGAAGAGCCGATGCGGATGCTGATTTGAGGCGAAAAATCTGCCCTTCGACCCGAAAAAACCTTAGCCCGGCCGGGCTGAGGTTTTTTTGTGCAGAATTGTGGGTAGCTTGCCCGCTGGTAAGATTGATTTCTTTCCGTTTTTCCCAACCAACCCCTTCTAAATTACCATGAGACACGGTTTACTGTTATTTCCCATCTGCCTTGTAAGCGGGGTGGCCTGGGGCCAGAATGTCACCCTCAGCGGGCAGGTGCTGGATGCCGCCAAGCGGCCCGTCATCGGGGCTTCGGTGGTGGAAAAAGGCACCAACAACGGCACGAGCACCGACGGCAACGGCCGGTTTTCGTTGCGGAGCCGCTCGGCCCAGCCCCGGCTGGTGGTGGCGGCCCTCGGCTACACGGCCCAGGAAGTGGCCGGCGACGGCAGCGCCCTGACCATTGAGCTGGCCGAAAACACCACCACCCTCGGCGCGGTGCAGGTGGTGGGCTCGCGCAGTGCCAACCGCTCCAGCACCGACTCGCCCTCGCCGGTGGACATCATCGACGTGCGCGAGGTGACGGCCAAAACCGGGCAGCTCGACGTGAACCAACTGCTGCAATTCGTGGCCCCGTCCTTCAACTCGAACCGCCAGACCGGCGCCGACGGTGCCGACCACGTGGACCCCGCCAGCCTGCGCGGCCTCGGCCCCGACCAAACCCTGGTCCTCGTGAACGGCAAGCGCTGGCACCAGTCGGCCCTCGTGAACCTGTTTGGCAGCCGTGGGCGCGGCAACACCGGCACCGACCTCAACACCATCCCGGCCGCCAGCATCGAGCGCATCGAGATTTTGCGCGACGGCGCGGCGGCCCAATACGGCTCCGATGCCATCGCGGGCGTCATCAACATTGTGCTCAAAACCAGCGTGAACGAGCTGACCGCCAACGCCAATTACGGCGCTTACACGGCCAAGTACCGCTTCGACGACAAAACCTTCGACGGCGGCAACCTCAACGCCAACCTCAACTACGGGGTGGGCGTGGGCAAGGGCGGCTTCGTGAATGCGACCGTCGATTTCAACCAGCGCCAGCACACCCAGCGCGCCAACGTGCCGGCCCCCGACGGCATTCAGCGCCGCGAATACGGCGACCCCAAGGCCAGCAACACGTCGGTGTACCTCAACAGCAAGTTGCCCCTCAACGACCACTTGCACGCCTATGTGTTTGGTGGGCTGAACTTTCGGAAAGGCGAAGCCTACGCCTACACCCGGTTCCCGACCCGCGACAGCACCTACATTTTGGGGCCGGATACCCTAACGGTTAGTGTGCCCAACCCGCGCAGCAACGCCAAACTCTACCCCACTGGCTTCGACCCCATCATCACCAGCAACCTTACCGACGCGCACGGCGCGGCCGGGCTGCGCGGCACCTTCGGCGGGTTCGACGTGGACCTGAGCAACGGCTTCGGTTCCAACCGCTTCGAGTACGGAGTCACGAACACGCTCAACGCCTCGCTCGGCTCCAAATCGCCGACGACGTTTGATGCGGGCGGCTTTCAGCTCCAGCAAAACGTAACCAACCTCGATTTTAGCCGGGGCTACCAGGTGGGCGAACAGCGCGTGAACATCGCCTTCGGCAGCGAGTACCGCCGCGAGTGGTACCAGATTTTTGCCGGCGACGACGGCTCGTGGCGCAACTACGCCCCGCTCTCGAACCGGCCGGGCGGCTCGCAGGGCTTCCCCGGCTTCCAGCCCAAAAACGAGGTAAAAGCCAGCCGCAGCAACATCGGATTTTACGCCGATGCGGAGATGGACGTGACCAAATCGTTGCTCGTGGCCGTGGCAACCCGCTTCGAAAACTACTCCGATTTCGGCAACACGAGCACCGGCAAAATTGCCACGCGCCTCAAGCTGAACGAGGATTTTTCGGTGCGCGGCACCTACAGCTCGGGGTTCCGGGCGCCGTCGCTGGCCCAGATTAACTTCAACACCGTGTTCACCAACGTGGTGGGCGGGGTGCCGGTCGATATTTTCCTGGACCGCAACGACGGGCCGGTGTCGCGGGCCATCGGCATTCCGAAGCTCAAGCAGGAGCTTTCCAACTCCGTGAGCCTCGGCCTCACGGGCCGCGCCGGCTCGGTGCTGAGCTTTACCGTGGACGGCTACTACATCCAGGTGAAGGACCGGATTGTGCTCACGGGCACCTTCGCCGACGACGACAACATCATCGGCCCGACGCTGCAAGGCTTGCGCGTGGGCCAGGCCCAGTTCTTCGCCAACGCCGTTTCGACCGACACCTGGGGCCTCGACGCGGTGCTCTCCAACGCCGTGGGCCTGGGCGCGGGCCGCCTCACCACCACGCTGGCCGCCAACCTCAACCGCCTGCTCATCGTCGGCGATGCCCAGACCACGGAGCGCCTCAAGGGCAAGGAAGACATCTACTTCGGCGTGCGCGAGCAGGCTTTCGTCAAGGCCTCGGCCCCGCCCTTCAAGGTCAATCTGACGTTCGATTACAGCCTCGGCCGCTTCGGGGCGCTGCTGCGCTTCGTGCAATTCGGCCGGGTGCTGCTCTACGACTACAACAACGAGCGCACCGCCTACCGCGACCGCCTCACCGCCGACGTGGCCCTGTCGTACGCCCTCACCAACCAGCTCCGCCTCTCGGTGGGCGCGTCGAATTTATTCAACGAATACCCCAGCTTATTCAACCCGCAAGTCACCGAAAACGGCGGGGCCTGGGACGCCGTGCAAATGGGCAGCAACGGCCGGTTTGTGTTCGCCAAGCTGCAATTCCGGGTCAGCAAGCAGTAGGGCCGAAATCAGTTTTTACCCTCGAAAAAATGGCCAGGCATCCCGCCTGGCCATTTTTTGTGCCCGCCGGCGCACCCAGCCGGCGCGGCCCGGCCCGGCCTTCGTATTTTTGCCGTTCTATGCAAGCAAAAATCCGCTCCACTACCGTCCTCGGCGTGCGCCACAACGGCGAAATTGCCGTGGGGGCCGACGGCCAGGCCACGATGGACAAGCACGTAGCCAAGAGCAACGTGCGCAAAATCCGCAAGCTCAACGACGGCAAAGTCGTCACCGGTTTTGCCGGCTCCACGGCCGATGCCTTCATGCTGCTCGACCGTTTTGAGGAGAAGCTCGGGGCCTACGGCGGCAACCTCAAGCGCGCCGCCATCGAGCTGGCTAAAGACTGGCGCAAGGACCAGTACCTGCGCAAGCTCGAAGCCATGATGGTGGTGGCCGATAAGGACGACCTGCTCATCATCGCCGGCTCGGGCGACGTGCTGGAACCCGACTCCGACGTGGCCGCCATCGGCTCGGGAGCCATGTACGCGCAGGCTGCCGCCCTGGCCCTCAAAAAACACGCGCCGCATTTATCGGCCCGCCAAATGGTGGAAGAAGGCCTGCACATCGCGGCGGATATCTGCATTTACACCAACCATAATTTGTTGGTAGAAATGCCTTCGTGAGCGCCAAGTCTTACGCAGGTTTTAAGTAGGTTTTGCGGATGGAATGCTGAATTACCAAACGATAACCAAACTTTCTATTTTCATTGAAATCAACTGTTTTTTATGGAAACGCAGGCCGTTGAAATCATCGAAACCGAAATACAACTTCCCGAAACGATGTCGTACAATCACTCCCGGCTTATTCATCGGCTGAGTCTGCTGCTGTCGGTGTACGAGGACCGGTACGACGTACTGCCGGAGTTGGAATTTGAGTTGAGCACCGGGCGTTTGAAGCCCGACGTGGCGCTGTTGCCCAAGCAAGCGGTGGATTGGGAATTGGACATCGTGCGGTTTCCGCATCCGCCGGTTACGGCCATCGAAATCCTATCGCCAACGCAAGCCATGGACGGGTTGGTGCTGAAAATCCGGCAGGGTTATTTTTCCAGCGGGGTGCAGTCGGCATGGCTGGTGTTGCCAACCATTCGCACCATCAGCGTTTACCTTCCCAATCAGCCCGTAACGACGTTTAACGCAGGTGTTTTGCGCGACCCGGCAACCGGCGTAGAACTGGCGTTGGATGCGCTGTTTGGTTAATGCAACCGGCTGGTACGTCCATTTTTTACACTCAACTTTAATTCGTTTCATGGAAGCCCACCTGAAATTTACCGCAGTGTTCGAGCCGGTTGCCGAAGGCGGGTACGCGGCTTACGTCGAAGAAATTCCGGGGGTGAACACGCAGGGCGAAACCCTGGAAGAAGCCCGCGAAAACCTGCGCGAAGCCCTGGAAATGGTGCTGGACGTGCGCCGCGAAATGGCGGAAGCCGACCAAATCGGCCGCTCGATTATTCGCGAAGAAATTCAGTTGGCGGCCTGATGAAGCGGCTCGATTTGCTCCGCCACCTGCGGCAGCACGGCTGTGAATTGAAGCGCGAAGGCGGCAGCTATTTCATTTACATCAATGTGGCGCGTCGGATAGTTTCGGCGGTGCCACGACACAACGAAATCAAAGCGCCGACGGCGCTAAAAATACGTCGGGACTTGGAAATTCCAGTCCCGGCCAATGTTGCACAATTCATTCGCCTACCCACTGCTAACAGCCATCAGCTATTAGCTAACAGCTCATCAAAAAAATGCACATCACAAACTTTCTCCGTCACCACTACCGCCACTTCAACGCCGCCGCGCTCATTGATGCGGCCGATGGCTACAACCAGCACCTCGCCGAAGGCGGCAAAATGATGATAACCCTGGCCGGGGCCATGAGCACCGCCGAAATGGGCATTCAGCTGGCCGAACTTATCCGGCAGGACAAGGTGCATATTATCTCCTGCACCGGGGCCAACCTGGAAGAGGACATCTTCAACCTCGTGGCGCACGACTTTTACGAGCGCGTGCCCAACTACCGCGACCTGACGGCCGCCGACGAGCAGGCCCTGCTCGACCGCCACATGAACCGCGTGACGGACACCTGCATCCCCGAGCACGAGGCCATGCGGCGGCTCGAGCACGTCGTG
>JANYFQ010000340.1 GCA_025362615.1 Hymenobacter sp.
ACACCCAACACCCAACACCCGAAGTCAAGAAACTAACAGCTTTGGCGTTCCACCGTTCACTTCTTACCCAGCAAATACCGGGTTTGTTTGAAGCTATACCCCAGGCCCAGCACGAGGCGGCCGGCGCTGGCGGGGTGGTCGGTGGGGGCGGTGTACACCGGCAGTTGCAGGCTGGTGTTGAGGGAGAGGTTGCGGTAGAATACTTCGAGGCCGGGGCCGAGCAGGGCGTTGTGCATGGCGTGCTCGCCGGTGAGCTGGCCGTCGAGCATTTCGCCCTTCGTGCGTTCGTAAAAAAACTGCGCTGAGGGGTACACCTGCCAGTTTTCGCCCAGCGCCACGCGGTAGAAGGCGCTGGCGAAGGTGGTCGTGCTCGGGGCCAGGCTGTTGGCAAACGTGTTTTCCGAAGCCACGCGGTAGCTGCTGTTCAGGCTCAGGCCGAAGCCCCGGTAGCTGCCCACGTAGGTGGCGTACACGAAGCCGTCGGTGGTGCCGGTGCCGGGCTGGTTGAGCAGGGCGTAGCGCCGCCCGGCGGCGTTGGTGCGCCGAAAGTCGCCGGTGGGCACTTTCAGGCCGCCGCCCACAATGAGGCGGCTCTGCACGCCGGCCGTTTCGATGGCCCGTAGCAGGTGGTAGCCGCCAAACACCGTGATGTCGCCCAGGCCCGCCACGTTGAGCTGCCGCCCGTTGATTTGCGAGGTGTTGAGCACGTAAGGCACAAAGGCATTGACCTCGACGCGGCGGCTCAGGAAGTATTTGCCGCGCAGCTCCAGCACCCGAAACACCTCAAAATCGGCGGCGTTGCCGCTGTGGCGGTGGGCGTAGCCGTCGTCCGAGTTCAGGGCTGCGGGCCAGGCCAGCCGCGCCCCGGCGGGCCGCAGGTGCGGGGCCTGCCCCAGGGCGGCGTAGCCGTTGAATACGCGGTAGCGGTGCAGCAGCGCCAGGCTGCTCTGGTTGTCGTAGGGCGTGATGCCCATGAAGCAGCCGCAAATGTCGCAGCCGCGGGCGGTGGGGGCGGCCAGCAGCAACACGCCGCCGAGCGCCAGTCCATACCAGGTTTTCATGACAAAAAAAGCCGGTCAGTGCCCGGCCCGGGCAGTCGTTTTTCCTGGCCGGACACTCGTCGGTTTAGTTGGCGTGGATGTGGTCAACTTTGAACACTCCGGCCGCCACGTTATTGGCAATCTGCACCGAGCCCAGGGCCCCGGCCGGCGGCATCATCGACATCGTGTTGTAGGTGGTGCTGAAACGGACCGGGTTGGGGCTGCCGAACATCCCGAGCACGTTGGCCGTGAGGTGAACTTCGGGCGCGTGGTCGGGGCGGACCAGCATTTTAGTGCCGGCGGCGAAGGGCAGCGTCACGGTGCGGATGGTGTTGTTGGCCCCGTTGGCCCCTTTGTAGCCCGCGATGTGGAAAATCAGCCCCCGGCTGGGCGACTGCGGCGAGGTGCCCTCCAGCTTCACGTTGATGAACTCCTTGCTCCAGTCCCACCACATCCCGTTTTCGGCCGTCAGCACGCCGGTGTAGTTCAGGGCTTTGGTGCGGGCGCTGTCCACGCCCACCACAAAGCGCAGGCCGGTGTAGTCGCCCACCGGCACCTGGGGCATTTCCAGGCCGGTGCTGGCGGGCTTCGATTCGTCCACCAGAAAGTAGGTATTGGGCACGGCGTAGGCGCTGCCGTCGGCCCGGAGCAGCTCGAAATTGGAGAGGTAGTACTTGAAGGTGGTGACTTTGAAGTTGTCGCCGGCCGCCGTGGTGTAGGTTTCGCTGTCGAGGGTGAGGGGTTGGGTGCCCACTGTGTTGTCCATCTCCACCGAGAAGGTGCCGGTTTGGTTGGTGGGTTCGGAGTCTTTGTCTTTTTTGCAGCCGGCAGTGAAGGCGGCGGTCAGGGTCAGGGTCAGGGCTACCGCCAGGGCGGAAAAACGGGAAACGGTCATCGAAGTAGAACGTCAAAAAGTTGCAAACGCATGAACCGGCGGCCCCGCCACGCGGGGCACGCCAACGGCGGCTGGCCCGCACCCGGCGGCCCAGCAACGGCGGCGGCAACCTTCGGGCAGAAGGCGCGGCCTGGGGTTCAGGCCAGCCACACGGGGGGGCGAAACACGCCCGCCAGCGGCCCCTCGGCGAGGGGCGCGGCGGTGGGGCGGGCGTAGCGCCGGGCGGGCAGCGGCCAGCGGCGCGGGGCCACGGGCAGCCGCAGCGCGGCGGTCGGCAACGCCTCAAACTTGAGGGTGGCCTTGCCCTGGGCGGGCGCTTGGGGGTCAGCCCCCGCGGCGCGGCGCAACTGCCGGGCCAGGTGGCAGCGGCCCTGGCAGCGCAGTTGCGGCCGGGCCTTGTTTACGCAGTACCGGGCCGTGATGGCGGTTTTGTTTAAGGTGTAGCTGGCCACGAGCAGCTCCGACCCGAAGGATTGGAGCAGCACCAGCAGTACCAGAAACAGGGCCAGGAAGCGGGTCATGGGGGAGGGAGCGGTTGTACGAAGGTGAGGCCGGGTGTTGGGTTGATGAGTTTCTTGGTTCTTATCTGAAGCTTTAGAGCACGC
>JANYFQ010000389.1 GCA_025362615.1 Hymenobacter sp.
GCCGGGATGCTGAAAAAAGAGGCCGAAAACCAGGATGCCAACCGGCAAAGCAACGACATTATCGCGCAGCTCAACACCCCGGAGTCGTTGGCGGGGCAGCCGGTGCTTTCGCCCAGCAAAAGCGCCGAGATAGACCAGGAAATTGCCGATTCCTTCAAGGCCAACGTGCAACAGCAGGTGGAACAGGCCGCCGCTATGAAAGTGGCAGTGCAAGGCGTGGCCGCTGCCGGCACCCTGCCCAAAACGGACGAGGAGCAGTTTGAGGAAACGCTCAAAGGCGACCCGAACCCGTACCTGACCAAGATTTTCCGGGTGCCTAATCTGCCCGACAATCAGCTATGGGAGCCGTACTACGATGCCGAACACGAACACTGCGTACGCATCAACCGCTACCACCGCTTCGCCAAGCTCATCTTCGAGGAGAATGCGGCCAACTCGGATATGCAGGTGATGTTTGAGCTGTTCTTTCATCAACTGTCGGTGGCTGAGGTGCAGTTTCGGCGGCTGTTCCACGAAAACTTTCCACAACTGCGCCTCAACGACGACAAGGTGGAAAAGCTGACGAGCGAATTTCGCAAGTACGCGGCCGGTAACCTGGCTTATATGTGCGGCAAGCTTGACGACAAATTGCCGCGTAACGAATAATACCGGTAGCCAAGGCAATGCCCAACATTGTACGCACTCACATCGCCGACATTTTCAACGGGCTGGACCGGGCCTACGTTTATATTTGGCTATCCAAATCGGCGGGAGCGGTTTATGTTGGCCAAACGGCCGGGCGCACCGGCAGCTTCGGTCGGGGCCATGCACATTTCCGCCCGCTTGGACAACTGCGCCGCCGTATGGATAACAAGCTAGGCGTGGACCCGGAAGATTACGACGACTTTTTGCTGACGAGCTACTTGTTGCCGCTTAGTCAGGAGTTCATCGGCCCGGAAAGCTCCTACCGCGAAGCAGTGGAGTATCTGGTACAAACCAATTTGCAGCAGCTACGCGGCGGAGTTAAGCCAGGGTTCCGAATTATCTCCTGGGTGCGGGCAAACGACCGTACCAGCGACTTGGGAGTGCAACTGCTGGCACAGAATATAGTGGCGGATTTTCTGATGAGCTACTAACGGGGCCTACAGCTCCAGCTTCTCCCCTTCCATCCACCACGCCCGCTGCCGGGGCAGCCGCAGCGGCGGGCGGGAGTGGTGGAGCAAAAAAGTGCTTGTTATTTTAGGCAGCACCAAATAAACTGTTAAAAACCGCCGGCTCAAACAGCTTCTAAAACAACTCCCTGGCTACCCGGCGGATGCTTTCGGCCTTGCCCATTGAGTAGTAGTGCAGGCAGGGTACGCCGTGGGCCATGAGTTCGCGGCTCTGGGCCAGGCACCACTCGATGCCGACCTGGCGCACGGCCTCGTTGTCGGGGCACTGGGCCACGGCCTCGGCCAGGCTCTCGGGCAGGTTGAGGTAGAAGGTGCGGGGCAGCGCCGTGAGCTGCTTGAGCGCCGTGAGCGGCTTGAGGCCCGGAATGATGGGCACCGTGATGCCCGCCGCCCGGCAGCGCTGCTCGAACTTGAAAAACTCCTCGTTGTCGAAAAACATCTGCGTCACGATGTAATCGGCCCCGCGTTCGACTTTCTGTTTGAGGTACTTGAGGTCGGAGCCGGGGTTGGGGGCCTCGAAGTGTTTTTCGGGGTAGCCGGCGGTGCCGATGCAAAAATCGGCGGCCCAGGCCTCGGTGCCGTCGGGTTGGTGGTCCTGGTCGTGGTCGTGGTAACGGCCTTCGTTGAGGGCCTGAATCTGGGCAATGAGGCCGTCGGCGTAGGCGTGGCCTTCGGGGTGGGGCAGGAAGTGCGGCTCGGTTTTGATGGGGTCGCCGCGCAGGGCCAGCACGTTGTCGATGCCCAGGAAGTTGAGGTCGATGAGGGCGTTTTCGGTTTCTTCCTTCGAGAAGCCGCCGCAGATGAGGTGGGGCACGGTGTCCACGTTGAAGCGGTTTTTGATGGCCGCGCAAATGCCGACCGTGCCGGGCCGCTTCCGCACGGTTTTCTTGTCGAGCAGCCCGCCCGGCCGGTGCCGGAACACGTACTCCTCGCGGTGGTAGGTCACATCAATAAACGGGGGCTTGAATTCGAGCAGCGGCTCGATGTTGCGTAACAGGTTGTCAATGGTTTCGCCCTTGCGTGGCGGCAGCACTTCAAACGAGAAAAGCGTTTTGCCCGCAGCGCGGGTCAGGTGTTCGGTTACTTTCATGGGGCGGTAACGCGGGCTTTCAGCCCGCGCCTGTGAAGGTTAGCAGTAGCGCGGACTTTCAGCCCGCGCCTGGGGAAACTGTATGCTGGTTTGGGCAGGCGCACGCGCGGGCTGAAAGCCCGCGTTACTGCGGTTCGTAGTTCAAATTCGGCATCAACCAGCGTTCCAACGCACCGGTTTCCATGCCTTTGCGCCGCGCCATGTCGGCCACCTGGTCGCGGCCGATGCGGCCGAGGCCGAAGTAGCGGCTGTCGGGGTGGGCGTAGTAGAGGCCGCTCACCGACGAGGCCGGGTACATGGCCAGGTTTTCGGTGAGGGTGATGCCAGTTTTAGCCTCGGCATCAAGCAGTTGGAAGAGCGTGATTTTCTCGGTATGGTCGGGGCAGCCGGGGTAGCCGGGAGCGGGGCGTACGCCCCGGTACTTCTCCTGAATCAGGTCGTCGCCGGTGAGGTGTTCGTCGGGGGCGTAGGCCCAGAACTCGCGGCGCACCCGCTCGTGCAGGCGCTCGGCGAAGGCTTCGGCCAGGCGGTCGGCCAGCGCTTTTACCAGGATGCTGGAGTAGTCGTCGTGGTCGGCGGCGTATTTTTCCAGCAGCTTTTCGATGCCAATACCGGCCGTGACGGCGAAGCCGCCCAGGTAGTCGGCGCGGCCGGTTGCTTTGGGGGCGAGGTAGTCGGAAAACGCCACGTTGCGAACGCCCGGCCCCTTTTCGCCCTGCTGCCGCAGCGTAAAAAACGCGCTGACAACCGTGTCGCGGCTGTCGTCGGCGTAAATTTCAATGGTGTCGTGGTCCACGGTATTAGCGGGCCAGAAGCCGAGCACGGCGCGGGCCGTGAGCGTCTTTTCGTCGATGATGCGGCGGAGCATGGCCTGGGCATCGGCAAAAAGCCGGGTGGCCGCTTCGCCCAGCTTTTCATCGGTGAGGATGCGCGGGTAAGCGCCCTTCAGCTCCCAGGTGTGAAAGAAGGGCGTCCAGTCGATGTATTCGGCCAGCTCGGCCAGGTCGTAGTCTTCCAACACTTTGGTGCCGAGGAAGCTGGGCTTCGTGATGGGCACCGTCGGCCAGTCCGACCGGAACCCGTTTTCGCGGGCGGCGGCGATGGACAGGTAGCTTTTGTCGCGCTGCCGGCTGGCGTAGTCGGCCCGCAGAGCGGCGTAGTCGGCGGCTACGGTTTCGGCGTAGGCGGCCTCGCCCGAGCCGAGCAGGCCCGCGGCCACGCCCACCGAGCGCGAGGCGTCGTTTACGTGAACCACCGGGCCGCTGTAGGCAGGCGCGATTTTGACGGCCGTGTGCAAACGCGAAGTGGTGGCCCCGCCGATGAGCAGCGGCACTTTCAGGCCGCGCTTCTGCATGGCCTGGGCCACGTACACCATCTCATCGAGCGAGGGCGTAATGAGGCCGGAGAGGCCAATTACGTCCACGTTTTGCCGCTGTGCCTCGTCCAGAATTTTTTCCAGCGGCACCATCACGCCCAGGTCAATAATGTCGAAGTTGTTGCAGGCCAGCACC
>JANYFQ010000437.1 GCA_025362615.1 Hymenobacter sp.
CCGACTTTCTAAACAGCCTCAATTTAAACAGCCTCAATTGCTGCCATGCGAGAACGCTGTGATGCACCCGCCGTTACGGGTTGCTTCTGGCTCCTGGTTTTTGGGTTGGAAGTAATTGACCAGACCAGTAGCCCCAGACACGACACTGCGCCCACCGCGTTTTTTGCCACTGCGCCCACTGCGGGACAGACGCACTCGCCAATCAGAACCAAGCAACCAGAATGCCCTTATCCCCCGAAAAATCCACGCACGATTACTCAGCCCCGTTGCGCCTTTGGCACTGGGCCAACGCGCTGCTGGTCAGTGGCTCGCTGCTGACTATTCTTTTCCTCAAAGTCATCGTCGCGCCCCGCGACATCATCCCCGAATGGCAGGAAACCCTGGCCAAAACCGGCGTGATTCTCAGCCTTAAGCAGGGCCGCGAACTTGCGTACGCCGTGGGCGAGCGCATCTGGGAGTGGCACATCGCCATCGGCCTCACGCTGGCCGGTTTCTGGCTGCTGCGGGTGCTGCTTGAGCTGCGCGGTCCGGCCGAAGTGCGGTTTTCGGCCCGCCTGCTGACCGTGGCCCGCAACTACCGCTTGGCCCCGCCTGCCGCCCGCACCGAAGCCAGTGGTGAGCTTTTTGCCAAAATTACCTACGCGCTTTTCTATGCTTTTCTGACAGTGATGGTCGCCACCGGCCTTTGCCTCACCTGGGCCGACGACGTGGCCTTTCTGGGCAATATCGAGCACGAAGTGAGCGAAATTCACGAAGTCACGATGTACCTCATTCTTGGTTTTTTTGCGCTGCACCTGGCGGGCGTGGTACGGGCCGAACTGACGAAAGACCACGGACTTATCTCGCGGATGATTGGCGGGAAGTAAGCGGTGGCTTACCGTGCGGTGTACCACTAAGCTGCGCTTGGCCTCGCGTAGGTTGCCTTACAACGGCATCGTTCAACGTGAGACCCCTCCGGTGGCAGCGCAGCTTGGTGGTACACCGCCTTATAACC
This sequence comes from Hymenobacter sp., assembly GCA_025362615.1. Classification (GTDB taxonomy): domain Bacteria; phylum Bacteroidota; class Bacteroidia; order Cytophagales; family Hymenobacteraceae; genus Hymenobacter. The sequence goes on from JANYFQ010000437.1 coordinate 995, forward strand.
CCCCGCCGCACCCCACGCAAAAAAGCGCCTTTCCCAGCCGGGAAAGGCGCTTTTCACATTCAAAGAGACGCTGAAAACTATTCGGCCGCTTTGGCTTCGGTGGCTTCGTCGTCGGCTCCTACGGCGTGCTTTACGGCATCAACGGCATCGCTGGCGAGGTCTTTCATTTTCTCAACAACGGCCGAGTGCGAAACGGCTTCTACCGCGTCGGCGACTTTCTCGCCCACGGCCGAGTGCGAAACGGCCTCTGCGAGGTCGGCGGCGGCGTGTTTTACCTTATCAACTACCGAAGTAGCGGCGGCGGCCACGGCGGCAACTGGCGCGGCGGTCGTGAAGCGGGATTTCAGCTCTTCCAAATCCACGTTTTTGAGGACGGGGGTGCGGAGCATATTTTTGATAACACGCTGCTTGTTGTTGGCACGGGCAATGTTTTTGCGGTGCTTGCGCTTGAGGCGGGTAACGGACATGGGGCCGGGCGGTTTTGAGTTTTGAGGCTAGGTCTGACGAAATGAGGGCGCAAAAATAAGGATTTCAATCGGTAAAAGCAAGCCGGAGCGTAAATTAGGCACCTGTCCCGGCTGCGCTCCCGGCACGAAACCCGTTACTTTTACGCCCTCAAAAGGCCCACTACCGTAGCCTGCGGCCCGATTTTGCTTTTTTGCCATGCCCCAACAACCCTCTGCTGCTTTGCCCGCCATCGACCTGCGCTCCGACACCGTGACGCGGCCCACGCCCGCCATGCTGGCCGCCATGACGGCCGCCCCCGTCGGCGACGACGTGTACGGCGAAGACCCGACCGTGGCGCGGCTCGAAGCCGAAACCGCCGCCCGTTTTGGGCTGGCGGCGGGGCTGTTCTTCCCGTCGGGCACCATGGCTAACCAGGTAGCAATCAAGGCCCACACCGAGCCGATGAGTGAAGTTATTTGCGAGCAAACGGCCCACGTTTACCTCTGGGAAGTGGGCGGCATTGCCTTCCATTCGGGCGCGAGCGTGGCGCTGCTGCCGGGGGCGCGGGGCCGCCTCACGGCTGCCCAGGTCGAAAACGCCATCCGGCCCGACAACCTGCACTACCCTGTCACGCGCCTCGTCTGCCTCGAAAACACCCACAACCGGGGCGGCGGCACCTGCTACGAGCTGGCTGATTTAGAAGCCATTGCCGCCGTTGCCAAAGCCCACGGCCTAGCCCTGCACCTCGACGGTGCCCGCCTTTTTAATGCCCTCGTGGCCACCGGGCAGCCTGCGGCGGCGTACGGGCAGTTGTTCGACTCCATTTCGGTGTGCTTTTCCAAAGGTTTGGGGGCGCCGGTTGGCTCGGTGCTGCTGGGGTCGGCGGCGTTCATCCACAAGTGCCAGCGCATCCGCAAGGCTTTTGGGGGCGGAATGCGGCAGGCGGGCTACCTGGCCGCCGCTGGCCTTTATGCCCTCGAAAACAACGTGCTGCGCCTCGCCGATGACCACCGCCGCGCCGCTGCCCTGGCCGCCGCCCTGGCCCGGCAGCCCTACGTGGCCGAAGTGCTGGCCCCGGAAACCAACCTCGTCATTTTCCGCCTCGCCGACGCGGCCCCCGCCGCCGGTTTTCTAACTTTTCTGGAAACGCAAGGCATCCGCGCCAGCGGGTTTGGGCCGCAGTGGGTGCGCTTCGTGACCCACCTCGACGTGGACGACGACGGCCTGGCCCGCACCGTGGCGGCCCTTGATGGTTTTCGGGCCAACTGACTGCCGCACAATGGTGCCTGCTCAGGGCCTGTTC
>JANYFQ010000039.1 GCA_025362615.1 Hymenobacter sp.
CGCCGGTGAGGTCGGTGATGGTGGCCGAGTGGGCCGAATCGGGGCCGAGCATGACGCGCTGAAACAGGCGCAGCAAGTACACCGCCGAGAAAATGATGGTGAGGCCGGCCACCGCGCCCAGCCGCACATTGTACTGGTAAATGCCGGCCAGCAGCAGGAATTCGCCCACGAAGCCGCCCGTGAGGGGCAAGGCCACCGTGCTGAGCAGCAGCACCAGAAACACCACCGACAGCAGCGGCGTACGCCGCGTGAGGCCGCCCAAATCGGCAATGGCGCGGGTGCCGGTGCGCCGCTCAATAGCATCGGCCACGAAGAACATCCCGACCACGTTCACGCCGTGGGCCAGCATTTGCACCACCGCGCCTTGCAGGCCGATTTGGGTGAGCGAAAACACGCCCGCAATCATCAGCCCAACGTGCGAGAGCGACGAATACGCAATGAGGCGCTTCACGTCGGGCTGCCGGATGGCGATGATGGCCCCGTAAATAACGCCCACCACGGCCAGCACCAGCACCGTGCTTTGCCAGTAGCTCGTGCCCTGCGGCAACACCGGCAGCAGCCAGCGCAGGCAGCCGTAAATGCCCATTTTCAGCATGATGCCGGCCAGCAGCATGGAGGCCGGAGCGGGCGCTTCGGTGTAGGTGTCGGGCTGCCAGGTGTGGAAGGGAAACAGCGGCATCTTGACGGCGAAGGCCGCGAAAATCAACCAGAACAACCACACTTGTTGGCTGGTGCTAAGGCTCAGGCTGTAAAACGCTTGCAGCTCGGAGGAGTGGGCCGCCAGGCTGCCGGCGGCCGGCCCCGTTTGCAGGTACAAGTACACAAAACCCGCCAACATAAGCAACGAGCCGACGACGGTGTAAAGGAAAAATTTGAGCGTAACCGCCACCCGCCGCTCCCCGCCCCAGGCCCCGGCCAGGAAGTAAATCGGAATCAGCGCCACCTCCCAGAAGAAGTAGAACAAGAACGCATCAAGGGCCATAAACACGCCCAGGAGCCCGGTTTGCATGAACAAAACCAGCGCGTAAAACGCCGACGGGTTTTCGTAGTCGCGCCGGAAGGCCGAGAGCAAAATCAGGGGCACCAGAAACGTCGTCAGCAGCACCAGCGCCAGGCTCAGCCCATCCAGCCCAATGTGAAAATGAATGCCGGCCGACGGTATCCAGCTCAAGTTCAAGTCGAGCGGCTGCGCACCGCTGGCTTTAAACTGGAAAGCGGCGAAAATGGCGAGGCCAAATTCGGCAAGGGCAGCCCCCAGGGCCAGGGCGCGGGCCGCGCCGCCTTTGGTAAAATGCAGCAGCAGGGCAGCCGCCAGGGGTAGAAAAAGCAGTACGGCAGTCAGCATGAAGAGCGGGTTGAGCGCAGTGCGGCCAGGCCGCAAATCGGCCACAAACTTACGCAAGCCCGCGTAAGCCGCTTCTCCAGCCCGCGCCGGGGGGCTGCACAGCTTGGCGGTACACCGCCCTAAAACGCCTCGCCGATGGCGAAGTAAATACCGGGCGCGGTGCCGGTGCCGCCGGCATAATCCAGGCGCAGGTTCACGCGGTCGGCCTTGAGGAAGTTGAAGCGGATGCCGCCGCCGCCGGCGTAAAGCAAGCCTTTGGTAGTGAAATCGCCGACTTTGGCCCCGGTTTCGCCCACGCCACCGAACACGGCCCCGTCGATGCGCCAGAACAGTTTTTGGCGGATTTCGGCCTGAAACATCATCATCTGCCGGTCGCGGTAGCGCTGCTCGTAGAGGCCGCGCAGCAGGTTGGCGTTGTTGTAGAGCGTACCGCCCAGGTTGGCCCCGAGGCCGGCCAGCTCCCGAAACGGCACGTCGCCGGTGTGGAGCTGGGCCAGGTATTGCAGGGCCAGAATGGTGCGGTTGGAGCCGATGGGCTGAAAGTGGCGGGCATCGAGCTGGTAGCGCACGAAGCGGTAGTCGGACCCCAGGCCGGTGCCGTTAAAGGTAACCCCGAAGTCGAGCAAATCACCCTTGTAAGCGGCCAGCGGCACGTCGCGGGTGTCGTAGGTGATGACCGGGCCGAGGCCCGAAATGCGGGTGCCGCGCCGTTCACGGTCAGTCAGGCGCGGGTCGGTGCGAAAGGTATTGGGTACGAATTCCGGCGAGTTGGGCTGCTTGGCCTCGTCGATGCGGCCGGGCTCGAAGCTAATCTGGCTCATGTCGGTGAGTCGGTATTGCGCCCCAAAAAACAGCTTCGGCACTACTTGCTTCTGCACCCGCTGGTTGATGATGAAGAGCTTGTACTTCAAATCCGACTCCGCTTCCTTGGCGTTGGCGTTGCCGATGCCGTAGTAGTAGAGCGCCAAATCGTAGGCCGACACTTCGCCGTTGAGGTAAAATTTCTCGCCCGGCGTGTAGATGGTGTGGACGAACTGGGCCAGCGACTGGCCCTTCTGCGTCGTCCAGTACTGCACCCGCGCGTTGGAGGGCCGCGTGAGCGTATCGGCACTAAAGCGCCCGCTCAGCAGCCCGCCCAGCCCATAGCCAGCACCGGTTTCCTCCTGATAAAAAAGCACCGGAATGGGCAGCAGCGTCAGGTTGCCAATTTGGCCAAACTTGCCGGTTTTGGCCACGCCCAGCGGGCGGGCAGCCAGCGGCGGGCGGGCCGACGCTTCTGGCTCGGCCGAAGCGGCGGGTTGGGCAACGGCAATCCGCGCAAAAGCCAGCAGGCCGGCGGTGAACAAGGGGAAACGCATACAACTAAAAATTTCGGATTGAAGACAATCGGCCTACAACGTATTCGCTGCCCCTGTGGTTGGGGCTAAGCCGTAACGTGCCCGGCACGGCAGTAGTGGTCAAGCAGTTCGGCAACATCACCGGGATGCACATCTCCGTAAACCGCGCCTTCGGGGTAACCGACGACGGCGGCCCCGGCACCCTTTTTACACTGCTTACACAGGTCGAGGCAGTTGCAGGTTTGTATGCGCACGTTCGGCTTTTCGCCGCCTTTGGGCAGGTGCCTGCGCCGGTTTTTCAACTCTTTTTTGAGGGCGGCGGCCACGTCTTCGCCCACGCCGCTTTTCTGGTTAGTGCAAACGAAGAGGCGGCGGGGGTTCCATAGTGGATGAATTGTTTAATTATTGCATTGCTTAATTGTTGCTCATACGGCCGACAACGGCACTGCGCTCACTGCGGTTCTGCCACTGCGCCCACTGCGGGACAGCCGCACTCGCCAGCAACAATTAAGCAATTAAGCAATTAAGCAATTAAGCAATTCACCCCCGCCACTGCCGGTTTTGCAGCTTATACGCGGCCAGCTCGCGGTTCGACCACAGGGTTTGGTAGGTTTGCTGGTCGAGCAGCAGTTGCGGGTCTTTTTCGAGGTGGCCGAGGAATTGGTGCAGCACGTCGAGCGGCTCGTCTTTGAGGGCGTAGTACATCCAGTTGTCGAGGCGGCGCACGCTCACGAGGCCGGCGTTTTTGAGGTAGGCCAGTTGCCGCGAGGTTTTGGTTTGGGTGAAATCGAGTACTTGCTCCAAATCGGCGACCACCATTTCCTGGTTACGCCACAGCAGGTGCAGGATGCGGACGCGGCTCTCGTCGCCGAAGGCTTTGTGGAGTTGCAGGCCATAAGGCAGCGAGAAGTTTTTGAGGCGCATGACGGGCCGGGGCTTGGCGGCGGCCAAAAATACGGGGGGGCGGGCGGCCCTGGCCGGGCAACCACTTCGGCCCCGGCCGTATCTTTGAGTTACACCCGCCGCTTGTTCATGCTTCCTCTCGCTTTCCTTTCCCGCCGACTTCCCCTCCTGGCCTTGCTGCTGGCGCTGGCGGCCTTGCTCACCGGCCCTGCCGCGCACGCCCAGGGCAAGCGGCGCGTGGTGCAGTTCACGGGCATCGTGGCCAGCGGCGACAGCCTGCTGGGTGTGCCCGGTGCCACGGTGTACGTGCCCAAAGCCGGGCGCGGCACCGCTACCAACGCCTACGGCTACTTTTCGGTGGCCGTGCTGGCCGGCGACAGCCTGGTGGTGCGGGCACTGGGCTACGCCAACCAAACCATCCTCATTCCCGCTGATTACCAGCGCCAAAGCTATTCCGTCATCATTTCGCTCAAGGAAGACGTGACGGTGCTGCCCGAGGTGCGCGTGTTCCCTTACGTCACCGAGCGCGACTTTAAACGCGCCTTCCTGGCCCTCAACCTGCCCACCGAGCGCGGCTCGGCCGCCGCCAACAACCTCAACGCCGACCTCATGCGGCGCATCTTCAACACCCAGCCCGTTGGCGCGGTGGCCAACTACCGCCAAACCATGCAGCAACAGCAGTTTGAGTACGACCGCCGCATGGGCATGGGGCCGTCGTTGCAAGCCAACAACCCGCTGCTCAACCCCTTTAGCTGGCTACAGCTTATTCAGCAGGTGAAGAAGGGTGAGTTCAAGAAAAAGGAGGGCACCGACTATTGAGGCAGTCGCGGGCGGTCGGTTGTCAGATGTTTTTGCTGATTTTACGTATCGGCTCCATCGTAAACAATCGCTGAAAAGCTACTTCTAATGGATAGCAACCTTCCGCTTTCTGTCCAGCCCCGCGTCGTTATCATCGGCTGCGGCTTTGCCGGTCTGCGCCTGGCGCAAGAGTTGAAACACGCCCCCGTGCAGGTGGTGATGGTGGACCGCAACAACTACCACAACTTCCAACCGCTGCTGTAT
>JANYFQ010000483.1 GCA_025362615.1 Hymenobacter sp.
CACCGCCCCGACTTTCTGAACAGCTTCAGCCGCAAAAACAACTAACAAAAAATCAAACACTAAAAATTATTTGCGCGGTTGCAACGGCCGCATTTCCACGTCGGCGATGAGAAAGTTTTGCGGGGCTTGCAGCGTGTACAGAATGGTGGCGGCCACATCCTCGGGGTGCATCATCGAGTCGTTGGCCTCGGTGCCGGGGATGTCGTCGAAGAAGTTCGTTTGGGTGGAGCCGGGGTAGAAGCAACTCACTTTGATGCCTTCGCTGCGGACCTCCTTCAGCAGGGCCTGCGAAAAGCCGCGCACCGCGAATTTGGTGGCGCAGTAGCCCGCCATTTTTTCGATGCCGGCGATGCCCGCAATGCTCGAAAGGTTGATAATATGGCCTTCCTGCTGGGTTTTCATCAGCGGCAACACGGCGCGGGTGCAGTAAAAAAGCCCGTGTACGTTGGTGTCGAACATGAGCTTCCAATTGTCTGTCGAAAAGCCATCTACCAGGCCCGCCACGCCCAGGCCAGCGTTGTTGATGAGGACGTGAATGGCCCCGCCCATGTCGGCCAGCGTAGCCTGGCAGGCGGCATTCACCGCTTTTTCGTCGCGTACGTCGCAGGCAAAAAAGCGGAAATGTTCGTGCTGCAAGCCCTGGGGTGCGGTGCGCCCCCAGCCTGCCACTCGGGCACCGGCGGCCAGCAACGCCTCGGCCGTGGCCCGGCCAATGCCGCCGCTCACGCCCGTCACGACGGCGATTTTGCCTCCTAGCTGCATCGTATCTTTGGGTTGAAGTAACTCATTCAAAGCAAAAATTTATGGCAAACGCCCTTTTCAACCCGCAAGTTAGCGGGGCGGGCAGGTTCGGGCGGGCCGTGGGGCGGTGGGCAGTGGCCCTGGGCACGGCCCTTGCCCTCGGCGCTTGCAGCCCCGGCCACGGCACCGATTGCCTGAAAAGCACCGGCGACATCATCACCCAGCGCCGCGCCGTGGCCCGTGGGCTCTCCGTCGTCACGGCCTTCGACAACGTGGACCTGACGCTGGTGCAGGACACGGCCACCTTCGCCGAAGTACGCGCCGGCGAAAACCTAATCGACGACATCACCCTCACCCGTAAGGGCAATGCCCTGGAAATCGGCAACTCCAGCCGCTGCAACTGGGTGCGCTCCTACGACAACCCGCGCCAGGTCACGCTGCACCTGCCCTACGTCAACAGCCTGTTTTTGCGCGGCACCGGCAACGTAAGCACCGCCGGCGAATGGCGGCAAGACACCATCTTTTTTCACCTCGTAGGCGGCGGCGACTTCGACCTCAACGTGCGGGCCACCCAAGTGTACCTCGATTGTTACGAAATCGGCGATGTTCACCTCCGTGGCACCGCCGATGCCTTCAATTTTACCCTCGGCACCGAAGGCCGCTTGTTTGCCAACGGCTTCACCACCAAGATATGCTACTTTCGCATGGAGCGCGATAGCAACGGCGATGCCTATGTGCGGGCCACCGAGCGCCTGGGCGGCACCATCGCCGGCCAGGGAACCCTGTTTTACAGCGGCAACCCGGCTTTTAAAGACTTGCGCGTGACCGGGAAAGGCCGCGCTGTGGCGGAATAACGCGGCGCGTCAAATATCTCCGAGTTGCGGCCGAATCAGAATTTCCTCCACCACCGCCGATGGGCTGAGAGCGAAAGCCCCGAAAACGGCTTCGGCTACGTCGGCTGCGCCGATAAAGCGGGCCTCGGGCAGCCCGGCCCCCGCCCAACTGTCGGTGAAAGTTGCGCCGGGCAACACGGCCGTCACGCGCACGCCCTGGTCTTTTAGCTCGGCCCGCAGGTTGCGGGTAAAGCCGTAGAGGGCGTGCTTGGCGATGCCGTAGGAGCCGCCGTTGGGGTAGGCGGTGAGGCTGGCCGTGGAGCAGATGGTGAAGATGTGGCCCGCGCCCCGTGCAATAAAGCCCGGCAGCAGCGGCAGCGTCAGGTCGTAGGCACTCAGCAGGTTCACGGCCAGCATCTGGCGGAGCTGCGAACCGTCGGCGGGCTCGTCTTGCAGGCGGCCGGGCAAAAAAGCCCCGGCGTTGTGGACCAGCACCGCAACGGGCGCAGGCAGGGCCTGCACAAAGGCGGCGAAACGAGCGCAGTCGGCGGGCTGGGCCAGGTCGGCAGCGTGCGTGGACAATACTGCGGCCGGGAAATCGGCGGCGCATTCGGCGGCCAGGCGGGCCAGGTCGGAGGCCGAGCGGGCGCAGGTGGCCACGGAGTAGCCGGCCTGCAGAAAGCGCCGCACTACGGCGCGGCCAATACCTTTGCTGCCGCCGGTCACGACGACTAGTTTTTGGGCTTCGTTCACTTGTTTGGTTGTTTTGCGTATGCGGGCCAGCCAGCCGCCTCGTCCGGCAATTGCAGCCGTAACCGATGGCGGCCCCGACGGTTTTGGCTCAGCTTGTCGCCGCAATTTAAAGCATTTGCCTTCGCCCCACCGTTTGCCCAAAAAACATCCCGGCAATCCGAAAGGCGCACTGGCCCCGACTTACACTTACCCAACTCATGCTCACCGCGTTTGGCAATTTCGTTCTTTTTATCCGCAGTATGCTTAGCCGCTCCGAGCGGTTCAAGGTGCTGTGGGCGCGCACCATCGACGAAGCCATGCTTATCGGGGTCGATTCCATTTTCATCGTCAGCATCGTGTCGGCGTTTATCGGCGCCGTAACCTGCGTCCAGATTGCCTACAATATGTCGAACCCGCTCATCCCCAAAAGCACCATCGGTTTCATGGTGCGCGAGATGACGATTCTGGAGCTGGCCCCCACCATTACCTGCATCGTGCTGGCCGGCAAGGTAGGCAGTAGCATTGCCGGTGGCCTGGGCACCATGAAGATAACCGAGCAAGTGGCGGCGCTGGAAGTAATGGGCATCAACGCCACTTCCTACCTCGTGCTGCCGCGCATTCTGGCAGCCGTTATCATGTTTCCGCTGCTCGTAATTATGGCGATGGTGCTGGGTATTCTGGGCGGCTACCTCGCCGGCACCCTCACCAACGTAATGGGTGCCCAGGACTACATCGAAGGCATCCGCACCGATTTTGTGCCCTACAACATCGTATTTGCCCTGATAAAAGCCGTTGTTTTTGCCTTTCTCATTTCGGCCATTTCGTCCTTCAAAGGCTTCAATACCAGGGGTGGAGCACTGGAAGTCGGGGCCGCCAGCACCGGGGCCGTTACAGCCTCCATCATCGCCATTCTCATCGCCGACTTCGTGCTGGCAGCGGTGCTGCTGTAAGTTGGCGGATTGGTGAATTGGGGGATTGGTAAATTGGCGGGTCGAGGCATCGCGCCTGACAGAGCGGTGGCAGCACAGCTTGGTGGTACATAAAACACGTACACTGACCCGGAAACCGCTCTAATTGGCGCACGAACCGCAGTAAAAGGTTTATCAGCTTGCAGTAAGCGCCCCAACCCCATCCAACCCGTGAGCAAACAATTTAACAATACAGCAATTCAACAATTAAAAAAAATGATTGAAGTATCCAATATCCAAAAATCATTCGACGGGCAGCAGGTACTCAAGGGCATTTCCTGCGTGTTCGAAACCGGCAAGTGCAACCTGTTGCTTGGCGGGTCGGGCACCGGCAAATCGGTGCTGTTGCAGTGCATTGTGGGCTTGATGAAGCCCGACATTGGCTCCATCACCTTCGACGGCACGGTGTACACCAACAGCAAGATTGACATTCGCCAGGAAATTCGTCGCAAAATCGGAATGCTCTTCCAGGGTTCGGCCCTGTTCGATTCGATGACCGTGGCCCAGAACGTGGAGTTCCCGCTGCAAATGCTGACCCCTGACATGACGCCCGCCGACCGCCGCGACCGGGTAGCTTTTTGCCTGAAGCGCGTGGGGCTTGAAAACGCGGGCAACAAAATGCCCTCCGAAATTTCGGGCGGCATGAAGAAGCGCGTCGGCATCGCCCGCGCCATCGCCCCCAACTGTACCTACTTGTTCTGCGACGAACCTAACTCCGGCCTCGACCCCGCTACGAGCATCAAAATCGACCAGCTCATCCACGAAATCACCCACGAGTACGGCATCACCACCGTCGTCGTGACGCACGACATGAACTCGGTGATTGAAATCGGCGAGCACATCATCTTCCTCCACCAGGGCAAAAAACTCTGGGACGGCACCAAAGACGACATTCTCAACGTCGAAGTACCCGAATTGAAAGAGTTCATCTTCAGCAGCAGCCTGGTACGGGCCGCCAAAAAAGTGGACGACGAGTCCGTCGGCGGCATGGCCGCCATCACCGACGATGCAGCGCACGGGGCCAACATTTGACCACAGATTGAACGGATTTTAGCGGATTGAACGGATGCGCCGCTGGCGCGGCTGAGTAGCCACGTTGTGGTTGGGCCGGGCCATAGTGGAGCGAGCCACGTCGGCCGTAGCTGCTGAAACTAAAAAGAAAGCCCCGGCTGCCAGCAGGCAACCGGGGCTTTTGCATTCAAAATCAGCAAACCATTGATTAGCAAATCGGCAATCCACCGCAGTCAGGGACGCAAGCCTCGTTCCGTTAAATCCGTTTTAATCAGCGATTTCAGGTGTGCCAGGTGGTGCTGCCCGTGCCAGGCATAGAGCGCCAAAGCCTGGTAGAGCGTGAAGGTGCGGCCCATGCCGGGGTGATAAAAAGTTCTGGCCCATTGCGCTTCGCTGAGGTGATGGAGCAGGATGGTCCAGCGCGTGTGCAAGGCTTCGAGCAGCGCCAGCGACACCGCGACGGGCGTAGCAGCTACGTCGGGCAGCTCGGCCCAAGCGGCTTCGTCGTAGGGCCGGATGGTAGGGTTTTCCTCCGTCAGCGCCAACCGAAAACGGGTGTAAGCGTTGAGGTGCGAGTCGACGAGGTGGTGGATGACCTGCCGGCCAGTCCAGCCACCGGGGCGATAAGGCTGCTCCAGACGCTCCCCGCCCGCCGCACGGGCCGCTGCCATGAGGGCCGCCGGCAACGCCTCCAGCTGCGTAATAAGCGCCGCACACTCGGCCGCCGCGAGCGGACCAGTGGGAAGTTGATAATGCCCGATGGGAAAGCGCAGGTATTCGTCGGATGAGTCCATAGCCACAACTAAAAGCGCAAAAAAAAACAAAGAAGCCACCCTCCCACGTCATCAGCTGCGGCGGCGGCGCATCCGTTTCATCCGTTAAATCCGTTTGAATCGGCGGTCAATCAGCGGTCCCGTTTGTTCAGCTCGTCGCGGATTTTGGCGGCTTTTTCGTAGTCCTCTTTTTCCAGGGCCTGGGCCAGCATTTTCGTCAGTTCGTCGAGCGATACCTGGCCGCTGGGGTCGCGGGGTTCGGGGCGGGCCGGACGGCGGGTGGCATCGTCGGCATCTTCCTCGTCCTGGTCGTCGTCGTCGTCCTGGTCATCGTCGGTTCCAGACTCGTTTTCCTCCTCGTCGGTGAGGATGATGCCCGCCTCGCTGAGCACCGCCTCGACGGTGAAGATGGGCACTTCGAAGCGCAGGCCGATGGCGATGGCATCGGAGGGCCGGGCATCAATGTCGAACGTCGTGGCCCCGTCGGAGCACACGATGCGCGAGTAAAACACGCCTTCCTTGAGGTCGGAAATCACGACTTCGACAATGGCCACGTGGACGTGTTCGGCGAAGGATTTGAACAGGTCGTGCGTCAGGGGCCGGTTGGGGCTGATTTTTTCAATCTGGATGGCAATGCTTTGCGCCTCAAACATTCCGATGATGATGGGCAAACGGCGATTGCCGTGCTTCTCGCCCAAAATAAGGGCGAAGGAGCCGGACTGCGACTGGCTGGACGAAAGGCCCAGGATTTCGAGCGGAATTTTTTTCAAGGGAAGCGAGGGCTGGAAGCTTGGGGCGAAACTTCGGCGTTGGGGCGGGGCCGCGGCGGGCACCCGGCGGGGTTGGGAATGATTGGTACGGCAAATAAAGCACCCCGGCTTGAATAAGCGGCGCGGGCAGGGCGCGTAAGGTGGGTTTTCAACCCGCGACGAGCGCAGCGAGCGGCTCGCGCCGGGTTTTTAGCGGGTTGGCGCGGCAAAAAAATTGGGGCCACGGCGCAAATCCGTGGCCCCAGTTTTTTTTGGTTTGAGCAACGAACCTGGCGCGAACCACTCGCTGCGCTCGTCGCGGGGTGAAAACCCACGCTACGCACCCTTACCCCAACGCTTTCACGGCGGCGGTGAGCTTGGGCAGTACGTCAAAAACGTCGCCCACGATGCCGTAATCGGCCGCTTTGAAGAACGGGGCTTCGGGGTCTTTGTTGATGACGACGATGACCTTGGAGCTGTTTACGCCCGCCAGGTGCTGAATGGCCCCCGAAATGCCGCAGGCAATGTAGAGGTTAGGCGACACCGTGATGCCGGTTTGGCCCACGTGCTCGTGGTGGGGGCGCCAGTCCACGTCGCTCACGGGCTTCGAGCAGGCGGTGGCGGCGTGCAGGGCATTGGCGAGGTCTTCAATCAGGCCCCAGTTTTCGGGGCCTTTCATGCCCCGGCCACCGCTTACCACGCGGTCGGCTTCGGGCAGCAAGATGCCGCCGGCTTGGTCTTGCATCACCACTTGCTGGGGCGCGTCGGCAAAATCGGCGTCGGTGAGCTGGGCGGCAAAGGCCAGCACTTCGGCCGTTTTGCCGGCCTCGTGCTGCGCTTCGGCGCTGTTCTTTTTCACGGCGATGATTTTGCAATCGCCGCTCATCGAAACGTCGGCAAACGCTTTACCCGAGAATGCGCCGCGCTTCACGGTGAAGGCGCCGCCGTCAATCTTGGGCAGCTCCACCACGTTGGTGGCCAGGCTGGCCTTGAGGCGCACCGACAGGCGCGAGCCCACGGCCGCCCCGATGTTGGAGTTGGCCAGGATGATGACTTTGGCACCCTCCTGCCCGGCCGCCGTGGCGATGAGCTTGGTGTAGGCGTTGTTCACAAAATCTTTGAGGCGGGGCTCGGCGTCGTGCAGCACTTTCGTGATGCCCTGCTCGCCGAGTTTGGCCAGGTTTTCGGGGTTGGCTTCGCCCACGGCAACGGCCGTGGCGGTGGTGCCCAGCATGGCAGCCACTTTGGCCCCGTAGGTAGCGACTTCGAGCGAAGACTTTTTCACTTCGCCGTCGGCGCATTCAACAACAACAAGTACGGACATTTTTTGAGACTTTAAGACATGAGACTTTAAGACATGAGACGGTGAGATATGGGACACGAGAAATAGTTGACGACTCTCGTGTCTCACGTCCCAACGTCTCACATCTCACCTTAAATTACCTTCGCTTCGCTGCGCAGCAACTGAATCAGCTCGCCGGCGTTTTCGGCGTCGATGAGCTTCACGCCCTGTTTTTTGGGCGGCAGGGCAAATTCGGCGACGGTGGTGCGGGCGGGCTCGCCCACGGCGGGCACTACTTTGAGGGGCTTGGTGCGGGCCGTCATGATGCCGCGCATATTGGGGATGCGGGGCTCGCACATGGGCTGCTGGCACGAGGCCACGAAGGGCGTATTGACCTGCACAATCTCCTTGCCGCCTTCGATTTCGCGCTCCAGCGTAGCCGTGTTGCCGGCCATGTCGAGCTTTTGGGCCGGGGCGATGGTCGGAATGCCAAGCATTTCGCCCACCATGCCGTGAACCTGAAAGCCATTGTAATCAATGCTTTCCTTGCCCATCAGGATGACATCGTAAGCGCCTTCCTTAGCGACGGCGGCAATCTGCTCGGCCACGAAATAAGCATCAGCCGGGGCGGCATCGACGCGGATGGCGTCGTCGGCCCCGATGGCCAGGGCTTTGCGGATGTTGGGCTCGGTGTCGGCCTGCCCGACATTGAGCACCGTGACGGTACCGGCCCCGGCGGCCTCTTTCAACTCGATGGCGCGGGTGAGGGCGTATTCGTCCCAAGGGTTAATCACGAACTGCACCCCGGCCTTGTTAAACTCCTTGTTGTCGGGCGTGAAGGAGATTTTGGTGGTCGTGTCGGGCACGTTACTGATGCAAACGAGAAACTTCATCGAAGCGGGAAAAGGTGGGCAGAGGGGTTAAAACTAGTAGGCTTGCATAACAACTTCCAGGCGCGGGCCAAGGTTTCGTGGCCCGCCCGCAAAAGTGGTGGCGCAGCTAAAAAGCCGCAATTTTGCCCCAAATATAGGCACTACTCTTCCCTTTTTATGGCAAACCCCGCCCCTACCCGCCTCGCCCAGCTGCTGGCTTTTTACGCCGACGACCCTACCGACCCCTTCGTGCTGTACGCCCTGGCCACCGAGTACCGCGCCGAGGCCCCCGAAACCGCCTGGCAATACTACCAGAAACTGCTGGCCGACCACCCCGACTACGTGGGCACCTACTACCACGCCGGCAAGCTGCTGGAGGAATTTGGCCGGCCGGCCGAAGCCCAAGAAATTTACCGCAAAGGTTTGCTGGTAAGCCGCAAGGCCGGGCAACTCCACGCCGCCAGCGAGTTGCAGCAGGCGCTGAATAGTTGTTTGGGGATGGATTACGAGGACGACTGAGGGGCGGCGGCGGCAGCAGGCCCGGCCGGGAAGCGCCGCCCGCAACTTCATCGAAGGAACGGCAAAAGTTCATGTTGCTCTCATTGGATGAGGCCAACCTTTGCGCCGTTCCAATTGGTGAGCTGCACCTGGCAGCCCTGCTTTCGCTCCGTATGCGCGTTTCCCGTTTTACATTATTGTTGGCTGGCAGCTTGCTAGCGGTGCCGCCCGGCTTGGCCCAGGCCCAGGCCCAGG
>JANYFQ010000046.1 GCA_025362615.1 Hymenobacter sp.
CTATAATGCTTGTCACCGTGAGGTTGAAGCCGGTGCCGGTGTTGAAGGTGGCATCCACCGAGCCGTCGAGGTTGAGCCGGACGAGGCCGTTGGCCGTCGTGCTGTTGAAGGTAGTGAAAATGCCGCCCACCAGGATTTTGCCGTCGTTCTGCACCGCCACCGTGTACACGGCGCTGTTGGCCCCCGTGCCGATAACAAAACTCAAATCCTGGCTGGCGTCGCCGTTGAGGCGCACGAGGCCGCTGTTTGCGGGGCCGCCGTTGTAGCGGGTGAAATCGCCGCCCACCAGCACCTGGGTATTGGCCTGCAAAGCCAGGCAGCGCACCACCGCGTTGAAGCCCGTGCCGGTGTTGAAGGTGTTGTCGAGGCCGCCGGCGTTGGCAAATCCATCGCCGCTAATCCGCGCCAGGTTGGTGCGGGCGGTGCCGTTGTACGCCGTAAACAGGCCGCCAATCAGGATGCGGTTGCCGGTCGTCGGCAGCACGCAGTTCACGGCGTTGCCGGGGCCGGTGCTGATGCCGGGGCCGGTGGTGTTGAAGTTGGGGTCCACGCTGCCGTCCACTTTGAGCTGCATCACGCCATTGCGGGCCCGGCCGTTGTAGTCGGTGAAGTCCCCGCCCACCACGATTTTGCCCGTCATCAGGTTGCCCTGCATCAGGTAGGGCACCACGCTGCGCACCGAGCCGTTGAAGCCCGTGCCGGTGCCGAAGGCCGGGGTAGTGGCCGTGGCCGTGAGGGTGCGCGGCGCGCACATATCCAGCGGCCCCACCGGGCTCAGGCTCGTCGCCAGCCCAAAGGGCCGCGGCGTGAAGGTGAAGCTGTTGGTGGTGACGACGGTGTAGCCCGTGGCCGTGGTGAGGGTGAGCGGCCCGGAGGCGGCATCAATCGGCACCAGCACCGTGAGGCTGTTGAACGCCTGCCCCGTGAACAGCCCCCGCCCGCCGGTGCCGAAGCGCACGGTTTGCACCTGGGTGAGGTAGTTGCCGGTAATGGTCACCGTCGAGCCTTCCGTGCCGCTGCCCCCGTTGTAGGTAATGTTGCTCAGAAACGGGCAGGCCGTGAGGACGACCGTGTTGGAAGCCGGCGAGGTTTCGCCGTTCAGGCTGGCCACCGCCGTGTAGTCGCCCGCCGTGCTGGTGGTAAGCGGGTTGGTGGTGGTGTTGCCCGGCGAGAACGTGAACGTGGCGCTGGGCATGGCCGTGGGCGCGCTGTCCGGGCTGAAGTCGGCGTTCACCCGCACGAAGTTGTTGTGGCCCGTCGGGTTACCGTTGCTGGCGTTGGAGTAGATATCGAAGTAGCCGCCAATCAGCAGCTTGCCATCGGGCTGCTCGGCCACGGCGGCCACCTCCGCGTTGCGGGTGCCGGCATAGTCGGCTTTGTAGCCGTTGGTGCCGGCATCGGTTCCGTCCGCGTTCAGGCGCGCCAGCCCCGACTCGCTGGTGCCGGCCTTCCACCCCACCAGCACGTAGCCGCTGCGTTGCACGGCCACCACCAGCACTTCCCCGCTCACGGTGCCGCTGAAGCTCCCATCGGCCGCGCCGGTGGGCAGCAGGCGCACCAGGTTCGGCCGGGGCGAGCCGGTGTAGGTGGCGAAGTCGCCCCCGGCCACGATTCTGCCATCGGCCTGCAGGGCCAGGCTGTTCACCCGCGCCTGGTTGCTGATGGAGCCGTTGGAGTAGCGGTAGAAGCCGCTGCCCGTGGTGACGAACGTGTTGTCGTTGGTGCCATCGGGGTGGAAGCGGACGAGGCGGTTGAAGTAGGAAGGGTTTTGCACGTCGCCCCGGTTTTCGATGACCGCGCCCCCAACCACCACCTTGCCGTCGTCCTGCACTACCACGGCGTTGATGCCCTGGATGCCCGTCTGCTGGCCGGCAAACGAGCCGTCGCGGCTGCCGGTGGTGTTGAGCCGCACCACGTTGCCCTGGCCCTGCCCGTTGAAGGTGTCGAACAAGCCGACCACCATGATTTTGCCGTCGGGCTGCACCGCCACGCCCCGCACATTGTGCGAGCGGCCGAACGAGAAGCCGAAGCCCGACCCCAAGCCCTGCCCGAAGCCGGTATCCATCGAGCCGTTGGCGTTGAGCCGCACCAGGTTCGGGGCCGCCGTGCTGTTGTAGAAAGCAAACGCGCCGCCCACCACGATTTTGCCATCGGCCTGCAGCGCGATGCTGTTCACGTCGCCGTCGAAGCCCCCGCCGACGTTGAAGCCCGTGTCCAGGGTGCCGTCCACGTTGATGCGGGTCAGGCTGCGTTGGGTCGTGGTGTGCGTCGAGAACTGCCAGCTCGTGAAGGAGCCGCCCAGCAGGATTTTGCCGTCGGGCTGCACCACCACGCACTTTGCTATGCCACTCAGGCCGCTGCGGGTCATGGCAAAGGCCGGCGTGGCGGCGGCGGCCGTGAGCGTGCGGGCCTGGCACGCATCCAGCGGCCCCACCGGGCTAAGGCCGGCGTACAGCCCCCGGGGCCGCACGACATATGAAAAGCTGCTGCTGCTCACCGCCGCGCCCGTGACCGGCACAAGCCGGATGCTGCCGCTGGCCGCATCCACCGGCACCTGCACCGTGAGGCTGCCCGCCGACTGCGCCGTGAACAGCGCCAGCGCCCCCCCGCCGAAGCGCACGCCCCGCACCCGGTCGAGGTTGGTGCCGGTGATGGTGACGAGCGTGCCCGCCGACCCGCTGCCCGGCGAAAAGCCGCTGACGGTGGGCGCCTGCGCCCGGCCCAGCAGCGGCACCGCCAGCAGCAGCAGCACCACGGCCCAGCGGACGCGGGCAAGGTAGTTATTGGCCTCGGCACAAGCGGCCAGCAGCACCAGTCGGGGCATCAGGGGAATGTTTCGCATGGGGTAGCGGGCAAAAAGGGAGATGGAAATACCCCACAATTGGGGCACCACAAAGCACGGTGGCCCGGCAACGCCGCGCAATGACCAGAACTGGTCATATTTGCGGCGGCGGGCCGGGGCCGTACTTCGGCCGTTTTGCTGGGCCAGTGCCGCCGAAAGCTATTTCTGCGCCTGCCCCTCCCCGGCCGCTTCCAGCCGCCGCAGCCGGGCCTCGAAAGCGTCGGCGGTGGCGGTGGCCTGGGCTTTCATGGCCTGGTTGTCGGTTTCGGCGGTTGCCACGCGGGCGCCGAGGGCGGCGTTCTGGGCCTTCAGGGCCTCAAGCTGCGCCTGCTGCTCTTTCAGCGCCTCGATGAGGACGGGGGCAAGCTGGGCGTAGTTCACGCTCTTGAAGCCTTGCGCGTCGGTGGCGACGAGTTCGGGGTACACCGCTTCCAGCTCCTGGGCAATGAGGCCCACCTGCCCGGCCCCGGCCGTGCCGCCGTGCTGCACGCCCAGCTTGTTCCACTCGTAGCGCACGCCGCGCAGGGCCAGCACCCCGGCCAGGGCACTGCCGATGGGCCGGATGTTGGTTTTGAAGCGCCGGTCGGAAGTAATGGCGACGTTGGTGGCCCGAACCTGGCCGTTCACGTCCAGCTTGTAGGCCGGGTTCATGCCGATGCCCACGTTGCCGTTGTTGAGCAGCACAAACTGGCCGGTGCTCGTGCCGTTGGCCGAAAGGTAGAGGTCGCCGGCCGTGGTGTAGAGGCCCACGTCGTTGTCGGCGTTGAGGGTGGGGTAGCCGCGCTGCAAGCCGTGGGCGGGGTTGCCCAGGGCGATGCCGCCGCCGGTGTTGGCGGTGGTGCCCACCGTGAGGCGGGCCGAGCCGTCGGCGGTGCGCACGTCGAGCGTCGTGGCGGGGGCGCTGGTGCCGATGCCCACGTTGGCCCCGTTGCCCAGCACCACGGTGTTGCTGGTGGTCAGGGCCACGCCCGCGCCCAGGGCGGTGGCGTTGCTGATGGCGCCGCTGCCGCTGGCCGGACCGCTGTTGTTGCCCAGGGCGGTGTTGTTGCTGCCCGTAATGTTGTACTGGCCGCTGTTGAAGCCGCTAAAGGTGTTTGGCTGCCCGTCGTGTTGCTGAAGCCACTCTGCGTCCCGCTGAACACGTTGTTAAGACCCGTCGTGTTCACCACACCGGCCGAATAGCCGCTAAACACGTTGTTGCCGCCCGTCGTGACCCGGCCCGCCTGGTAGCCCAGGAAGACGTTGCCATTGGCGTTCTGGCCGATGTTCAGCCCCCCATCGGCCCGGATGCCCACGCCCACGGCGCTGCCGATGCTGGCCCCGGTGCCGGTCAGGGCGTTGCCTTGCAGGTTCAGGGCCTGGGTGGCGGTGTGGTTGCCCAGGTTGTCGCCGCTTACGCCGGCGGGCAGGCTGGTGCT
>JANYFQ010000513.1 GCA_025362615.1 Hymenobacter sp.
GCCCGCACCGCCTATTTGGATAGGCTCTAAGCCCGCGTTGCCTGCGTTGTGGTGCCGCTACCGGTTGGCAGGTAATTGTTGGCAGGTAATATTGGTTTTTTTCGTTGAATGAACTGCTTCTTTTTGTGTGGTAATGTCAAAAAAATCCTTAGCTTTGCTGAACCATTCACAAACACCCAAAAACTTACCCATGAAAAGAAACTTTCCAAAACCTGCGTACCTGCGTACCTGCGTACCTGCGTAGTGGCAGTTGCCACAATGGCAATGTGCTCCCCTACTGTTTACGCCCAGAATAGGGCGGTTCCGCAAAAGCTCACCGCCACGGCTACAAGTAGTGAAACAACGGCACGAAGCAACGGCGCTGCACTGCCCGTGTCGCCTGTCCCTGCCGGTTTAGCGCAAAAACCCGGTGACCCTGGCCCCGACCCCGCCGGCCCGGTAGTTCTCCAACCCCAGATGCGAAAGTGGAACCTGATACCCAACGGTGTTACATTTCTCACCGCTCAGCCCTCGTCCTTTACAAATCCGAATGCAGTTGCTGACGGAAGTTTATCGGCCGCCGCGTTCGATGAGGACGACAAACTCCTTTTTTACATCAAGTACGGCACCCAGGGCGACGGCACACTTCACGATGCCAACGGTGTTTTTCGTGCAGCCCTGCCAAGGTATCGTAGCAACTATGTGCAGGACGACAACGGCTTTTTCGTGACGTACTCCTCTTGGGGCCGCGAAATGGCGGTAGTGCCTGTACCGGGCGCTTGCAAACAATTTTACGTGTTTTACACGCAAACCACTCCGGTTCGAGTGGCTGGTGGCGGTAGCATCTCGGTAAGAAGCGTGTTGCTCAGAGCCACTATTGACTGCACGGGTTTGACCCCCATAATTTCCTCCCAGCCATCTCCACTCCACGAAAACCTTTACAGCGAGTGCGGCATTGCCGTTTCAAAGAAAGTGAACGGTGTCCGTTGGCTTTACGTCCGGGACCGTAGTAGCATCAACGCTTTCGCGGTAAGCGCCAACGGCATAGGCAGCGCAGTTTATTTCAATAATTTATTCGGTGGGCCGGCGGTGGAAATGGACTTGTCTCCCGATGGCACACGCATGGCCATGTCGGTTTCGCCTACCATGTTCGGTGGGGTATTGTTAGCTGATGTGGACCCCGGCACCGGAGCCGTAACAAATCTGCGCTCGGCTGGCCCGGCCAATGGACAGGCATACGGGGTCGAATTTTCTTCCGACAACAAGACGCTCTACATTTCAGGCACCTATTCCGGCGCGGGCGCAGGCATCTTTGCTTTCACTTTGGCGACGAGCCAATTCTCTTTCCTACCTGCTTCGAACCTTCAAGGGCTTAATCAGACGGCCCTTGAGCTGGGTTTTGACGGACGAATTTATGGCTGTACCACAAGCGGTGGTTTGGTTGGCTTGAACCAAGCCAGCAATACGCTCACGGCACCCATTACCAACATTGCAATCTCTACGGCTCCGTCCGCTACTACCCCTCTCAACGGCCCAAAAGGCTACGCCCTGCCCGACCAGATTGACGGCGAAGATTATACCTTCTTTTTTGAAGGTCTTGAGCCTAAGCTGAGTTCCGTGCAGACGGGCGGCCGGCCATTGAACCCCAACAAGTTTCAGAACCTGTACACCTGCCAGGCATCCATCCCGGTCACCGCTACTTTGACCAACGTGACGCAGGTCAAGCTTATCCTCGATAGAGCCAACCCAGACGGTACGCTTGTTGGCAGCACTGCGCCGTTGGCAAGCTCGTTCATTACGGCAGGCAGCGCAATCAACCTGCTGACGGTATTCGGCAACGGCTACTTTGTCAGCAACCCCGGCTACTACCGCCTCACCTACGAAGGTTATAATTCCTGCTCTAACGTACGGCGCGTGGCCGGTCTTATCCGGGTAAGCAACGGAGCGCCGGTTGCCACTTTTAGTTTCCGGACGGGGGACCCAAACGCGGCGGCGGTGGCAGGTGCCACGGTAACTACGCCAGCTAACGTCGGCGGCCTCGGGGGTGCGGTGCAACTGACCAACACGAGCAGCAGTTTTGAAGTGTACCATGCTCAAATCGAGCAGCATAACTCGGCGAACGGCACATTTACGACCGTTGGCTCCGTGTTCGATGGCGTTTTTCCGGCCGGAAGCACGACCATCCGACTGAACGACATCATCAATTGGGCGAACGGTGCCCCGGCTGGCTCCAGCAACTATTTCGCGGGTATGGCCCAACGGGACCAGGTATATAAAATATCGCTGACCCTGGAAAACGCCTGCGGCCCTTCACCATCTGCTGTCGGCTTCTTTAAGCCGATTACTGATGCTTACCGGCCCGCGACGGGGCACCATGGCACGGGTCAGCCGGCGGCGGCAGCCCTGACGCTGCACCCCAACCCCGCTACCGCTAGCGACGGGCAAGTACGCCTTTCCTACGAGTTGCCTACGGCCCAAGTCGTCCAAATCCGGCTGTTGAACCTCACCACGGGCCAGCATGGGCCGGATGCGCTGCCGCAGGGCCAGCAAAGCGCCGGGCTGCATGAGGTGAGGATTGACCTGTCGGGCCTACCAGCCGGGCAATACGTGGCCGAACTGCTGGGCGAACAGCAAGCCAGGATTCGGCTGACCAAAGTCGATTAATTACTGACAATAAGCGCCTGAACGGCTCGTTTGACTGTAAGTAATTGTGTTCAAATCGGTTGTTCAGGCGTTTTTGTTGCGGTCTTTTTTCCATCCTGCTCACTTGACTTATCGGTTTTAGGAAGCGCCTTCAGTTAATACCTGCGGCGCTATTTTTTGCTCTCGCATTCCAGCAGCCAACACCCGTGCGGCAGGCCCCGGCCCAACGCCGGGCGTATCGGTGCGGGAGCATTTACCAACGACAACCGCCCGCAAGTGCCAGCGCTACCCAACAACGGCGATGTTAGGACGGTCGGCACCACCCAGTAGCCAAGGGGCGCACGACGAAACTCTTTTTCCGGGTGAGGGCGAGCGCTCCGACTGCTGGTTCAGAAAAATTATCTACCCCCATTTCTTAGTTCGTTTGCCATGAAACCCCAACTTTTCATCTGGATGGTGGCCTTTTGGGCAGCCATCGGTTCCGCCCCGGACGCGACGGCCCAGACTTCGCTCAAACCGGTCATCACCAACATTCAACCAGCCGCTGCCCCCGTGGGGGCCACCATCACCATCACGGGCAACAACTTTGCGCCGGTAGCCGCCCAAAACGTGGTGTACTTCGGGCCAGTAACCGGGCCGGTACTCGCGGCCACGGCCACCACGCTTACGGTGCGGGTGCCAACGGGGGGCGGGTCGGGGGTTCCGCTCACGGTAACCAATCGGGCCACCCGACTCACGGGCAGTTCGCTGGTGTCGGCAGTACCCCGGTTTCGGGTGTTGTTTGCGGGCGGGCCACTCAGCAGCGGGTCGTACCGCCGCTTCGACGTGCCCCTGAGAGTCGGAGCAACGGATTTGGCCACGGGCGACTTCAACGGCGACGGCTTGCCCGACCTTGCCTGCACGACTGGATTCGGCGGTTTAGCCGTCGTTCTCAACCAAGGCAATGGCACTTTCGGCCCACTCTTGGCGGTAACTGCTAATATTCAGCCCTTCGACTTAGCCGTGGGCGACCTCAACGGCGACGGCAACCTTGACATCGCTACCAACAACATCTGGAGCCGCGACATCTCCGTCATCTACGGCAACGGGCAAGGGGGCTTTGCCACGCCCATAAACATTGCCGCCTCTAACCTCAACCGGGAGCGCATGGTCATCGCTGACCTCGACGGTGACGGCTATCCTGACATCCTCTTCATCGAACAAAATCAAGCATTTCAGAACAACGTGATGGCCATTTTTCCGAGGGCTAACGGGACGTTCGACGGGCCACTCCAACTGACGACCCCACAGATGCGAGCAGATTTGGGATGGCTGGACGCGGCCGATTTTAACGGCGACGGCCGCTTGGACGTGGCATTTGCGACCCAGTCGGGCGGCCCAGCCGGATTTACAATACTGCTTTCACCGGCCTCGGTGGCCACTCAGCCGTTCACGCAGGAATTTACTGCCACATCCCCTTCGTATCGCCTGATAATTGCGCGAGCCACTGACTTCAACAACGACGGCCGCCCCGACGTGGTGGCTGCCAGTGGTAACGGAACCCCAATTGGTGCCCAAATCTGGCTCCGCAACGCCACGGGTACGGGCTTCGACGCACCGGTGAGCAACCTGACCTCGCCGCCGTACCGTTTTGACTTGGGCACGGCCGACCTCGACGGCGATGGCAACGTGGACGTATTCTCGACGGCCGACAACGGCGGCAACTCCTCTCTGCTGCTGCAAACCGGCACCGGCACCGCCGCCCTCAACAACAATTCGCCCACCTACACCGCGCCCGTACTCAGCAACCCCAACGGCAGCCGCCGTGTGGTAAGCGCCGACTTCAACGGCGACGGCCGCCCCGACCTGTTGACAACCAACGACACAAATGCCGCACTGTCGGTGTTTCTCAACATCGGCAACGCCGTGCCCGGCGCCCCCACCCTCGACCCCATTGCCGACCAGGTGGCCGCCCAGGTGCCCACCACGCTCACCGTGCCCTTGAGCGGCATCAGCACCGGGGGCGGGGCGGGGCAGTTTGCCACCGTCACGGCCAGCAGCAACGACCCCGCGCAAGTAGCGGCCCCCGTCGTGACCTACACCAGCCCCTCGTCGGTGGGCAGCCTCACGCTGGCCGTGAACGGGCCGGCCACCATCACCGTCACGGTCAGCAACGGGCAGGCCACCAACGGCAGTTTCAGCCGTTCGTTTCGGGTGGTGCGTGGGCTGGCGGCGGCCGGGCCGGCGGCCTCCAAAGCAGCGTTCGTGCTCTACCCCAATCCGGTGGCGGGCGGGCAGTGCTGGGTGCAGGTCGCCGGCGGCCGGGCCGCCACCCTGCGCCTGTTTGATGCGACCGGCCGGCTGGTGCATACGCAACCGCTACCGGCCGGCACTGGCCCGGCCGCCGTGCAACTCCCGGTCGGCCTGGCTCCCGGCACCTACGTGGCCAGCCTCGACACTGGCCCCGAAACCTACCGGCAGCGGCTCACGCTGCTTCCCTGACCCCCGCCCCTGGATTCGCGCCAAGTGTGCTGTGCTTTTAGGGCCCTGCTTTTGCACCATCGTTCTTTTTCTGAACCTCCACAGGTTCAATACCCCACCACCAACGATTTTAGAACGGTTTCCAAGACGGTGTACGCGTTTTGTGTAAACCGCCCTGGAAAACCGTTCTAAATCAGTAGCCCCCTCACGCGAAAAACCCGCTGCACTCGTCGCGAAAACGGCGTTTTGCAGTATTTCAAAACTAAAGAAGGGCGACCCATACGGGCCGCCCTTCTTCATTTCAACTCAAAAACAACACCTTACCGCACCACGCGCAGGGCCGCGCCCGCCACACGCAGGCCGCTTTCGGCCGCGTTGGCAGCGAAGCGTACCTGCGGGCGCACCGAAGCTTCGATGCGGGGCTTAGCGGGCACGGCCCCGGTTTCGCCGGTTTTGACGGCGATGTGCGGGGCAATGACCAGGCTCACGATGCTCATGAGCTTGATGAGGATGTTCATACTCGGGCCGCTGGTGTCCTTGAACGGGTCGCCTACGGTGTCGCCGGTGACGGACGCTTTGTGGGCCTCGCTGCCTTTGTACTCCATTTTGCCGTTCACCATCACACCTTTTTCGAACGATTTTTTGGCGTTGTCCCAGGCACCG
>JANYFQ010000049.1 GCA_025362615.1 Hymenobacter sp.
CTTCGGGCTTACCGAAAAAAAATGCGCTTTACTTATTTCGCCGCGTCGCGCAGCGCCTTGATTTTGTCATGGGCTTCGCGCACACCGCTGGCCTGTTTTTCGATGATGGCCTTCAGCGCTGCCGGCAACCCCTCGGCTTTCAGGGCGGTGTCAAATGCTTTTTTGGCGTAGTCTTCGCCGCGCTCGCACTCGTTGAGCACGGCTTTGTTGTCTTTGCTGGTGAGGGCGGCTTTCAGGTCAATCCAGGCGCGGTGGACGGCGCTTGTCACCGACGACTCTTCCTCGGGCTTGAGGTCGAGCTTGAACATCTGGTCCTCGATTTCGGTGATATAACCGGCCCGCTGCACGGCGTAGTGCTTGAAGGTTTCTTTGAGGCCGGCATCTTCCACATCGGTCATCGCGTCGGCGTAACCTTTCTGGCCGTCTTTCAGGGTTTCAATCAGCTCGTTGAGCAGGGCTTGGGTGGCTTTGGCTTCCATTGGGGTGAGGGAAAAGTGAAAAAAATACCTTCCCCGTTTTACTGCCCACCGCCCGCGAAGGTTGCACCGGCCAATGGATTTGGGCTGGGGGGTGCGCGGACCGTTTTCCTCCCAGAAACGCGCCATTCCATCATTTCGCCAGCTCCTTACTGCGCCATTGCCTGCCCGGCCAGGAAGCCACTGGTCCAGGCCGCCTGAAAGTTGAAACCGCCCGTTATGCCGTCTATGTCAAGCACTTCGCCGGCAAAAAACAGGTTTGGTACGCGGCGGCTCTGCATGGTGGTCAGGTCGATTTCGGCCAGTGAGATGCCGCCGCAGGTTACAAATTCGTCTTTGTGCGTGGTTTTGCCGCGCACGGCGAGTGGGGTCCGCAGCAGCAGTTCGAGCAGGCGGCTTTGGGCTTTGGCTGGCAGCTCGTTCCAGCGGGTTTCGGGGGTGGCCCCGGCCAGTTCGGCGAGGGTGCGCCACAGCCGCTGGGGCAGGCCGTGCAGCGGGTGGGCGGCCACGGTTTTGCGGCCGTTTTCGAGGCGGTACTGCTGCGTTTCGAGGCGCAGGGTTTCGTCGTTGTGCGCGGGCACCCAGTTTATCAGCGCCGTGCCCGCGTACTGCAACTCGTGCAGCCGCCGCGCCCCAAAAGCCGACAGCTTGAGTACCGCCGGCCCACTCAAACCCCAGTGCGTGACGAGGACAGGACCTTCGTAGTGCAGCTTTTCGCCGGCCAGCGTCACGCGGGCCAGCGGCACGCTCAAGCCCGGCAGCTCGCGCAACGGCGACTCGGGCACGTTGAAGGTGAAGAGCGACGGCACCGGCTCGGCCACGGCGTGGCCCAGGGGCCGCAGCCAGTCGTACTGGGCCGTTTTGGGGTGGCCGCCGGTGGCCACCAGCAGGCGGTCCACGCGCAGCAACTGGCCCAGGCCAGCCGCGCCGCTGCCGCTCAACGTCAGCTCAAAACCACCACCCGACAGCCGCTCAATGGCCTCGGCATTGGTGTGCAGATGAATTTGTACGCCAGCCGTTCGGGCCGCATTTTCCAGCGCCTGGGCAATGGTTTCGCTGCGGTTGCTGACCGGAAACATCCGCCCGTCGGCCTCCGTTTTGAGGGCCACGCCGCGCCCGGCAAACCAGGCCACGGTATCGGCCACGCCAAAGCGCTGAAAAGCCGCTTTTAGCTGCTTGCCGCCGCGCGGGTAGTGCGGCAGCAATTGCGTGGCCGACTCGCAGGCGTGCGTCACGTTGCAGCGCCCGCCGCCCGAAATTCGTACTTTGGCCAGCGTCTTACTCGTTTTTTCGAGCAGCAGCACCCGCGCCGCCGGGTTGGCTTCGGCGCAGGCAATGGCCGCAAAAAAGCCGGCGGCACCGCCGCCCAGCACCGCCACGGTAGGGGAGAAGGAGTTCACTGTTGCTTTTTTTGAATTATTTGATTGTTGAATTGCTAAATTGTTGCTCTTGCGACCCAAGAACGACGTTGCACCCACTGCGTTTTTGTCACGGCACTCATTGCGGGACAGCCGCACTCGTCAGCAACAATAAAACAACTCAACAATTCAACAATTAAAAATCAACACGCCATCAGCGCTTCCCGCAAATCGTCGTGTTTGAAAGCATACGGCACCAGCGCCCGTACCCGGCTGCTGTCCACGGTTTTGCCGGTGATGCCGGTTTCGGGCAAAAAGGTAGGCGCTTCCAATTCAAGGTATTCGGCGGCGGCGGGGTAAAAATCGCGGCGCAAGGGGTGGTCTTCGGCCACGACGTTGAAAGTATGGCCCCAGATGTTGTTTTCGATGATGGAAAAGATGACACCCACCGCATCGTCGAGGTGAACGAGGTTGGTGGGGGCGTTGCCCTGCGGCAAGGCCTGCCGGCCGGCCAGGAAGCGGCCGGGTGCCCTGTCGGGGCCAATGAGGCCGCCCAGGCGCACCACCGTGCTTTTCCATTGGCCGTAGCGGGGCACAAAATGCCCTTCGGCCCGCAAAATGTCCGACGACGCGTCGCGGGTGCTCACGGCATCGGTCTCGCGCATCAGGCGGGCCTCGTGGGGGTAAACCCCCGTGGTGCTCACGAAGATGACGTGCCGGGTGCCGGCCGCCGCAATGGTGCGGTGGACGGGCCGCAACAGGGCCGGGTAAGCGCCGGCGGCGGCACTGCGCGGCGGAATGCCCAGCACCAGCACATCGGCCGCTTTGAGCATTTCCACCAGCTTCCGCTCCTGGGCCGAACTAAAATCGTTGCTCAGACGAAACAAATGGGGTTCAATGCCTTGTTGTTCCAACAACGGCATGTTTTCGGGCGAGGTGGTGGTGCCGATGACGTGCCGCCCCGAGGCCAGCAGCGGGCGTGCCAGCGCCTGGCCCAGCCAGCCGCAGCCCATCAGCAGCACCGTGGAGGCCCGCTCGTGCGAAGAAAAATTGGCCGAAGCCGGAGTATCCGTTGTGCTCATGGTGTGCAATGCAACGGCCGCGCCCGACAGGGCCAGCCGTAAATTTAAAGTGCAAAGGTGCGAAAAATATGGCGAAGCCCTATATCGTAGCGAACCGGGTAGTTCGCCGGTTTCCCCTTTACTTTGCCTGTTACGAGCCCCGCTCCTGACTTTACGGCCTTGCGCCGGAACTGGATTGTGGGTGCTCGGCCGTTCCCAAATTCCCTCAAATTTCCAATGAACACCCCTTACACCCAGCCCAT
Source organism: Hymenobacter sp. (assembly GCA_025362615.1). Taxonomy (GTDB): domain Bacteria; phylum Bacteroidota; class Bacteroidia; order Cytophagales; family Hymenobacteraceae; genus Hymenobacter. The sequence continues at coordinate 3,159 of JANYFQ010000049.1, forward strand.
GCTGCGCGACAACGCGCTGGCAGGCAAAACAATAATTGTGACCGGCGGCGGCACCGGCCTCGGCCGGGCCATGACGACGTACTTCCTGCAGCTCGGGGCCAACGTCACCATCACGAGCCGCAAGCTCGACGTGCTCGAAAAAACGGCCGCCGAGCTGCGCGAGCAAACCGGTGGCCGGGTGCTGGCCATCGCCTGCGACGTGCGCAAGTACGACGAGGTAGAAGCCATGCTGGCCCGCACCTACGAAGAATTCGGCGGCCTCGACGCGCTGCTCAACAACGCCGCCGGCAATTTCATCAGCCCCACCGAGCGGCTGAGCCACAAGGCCTTCGACGTGATTGTGGACATTGTGCTGCGCGGCACCTACAACTGCACCCTGGCCGTGGGCAAGCGCTGGATAGCCGACAAAACCCCCGGCACCATTCTCAATATCGTCACAACGTACGCCTCGGTTGGTTCGGCTTACGTTGTGCCTTCGGCCGCCGCCAAAGCCGGTGTGCTGGCCATAACCCGTTCGCTGGCAGTCGAGTGGGCCAAGTACGGCATCCGGTCCAACGCCATCGCGCCCGGCCCCTTCCCGACCGAAGGCGCGTGGAGCCGCCTCTTCCCCGAGCCGCTGGCTTCCAAACTCGACCCCGCCGCTAACGTCCCGCTCAAGCGCGTGGGCCAGCATCAGGAACTGGCCAACCTGGCGGCTTACCTGCTTTCCGATTTTTCGGCCTACATCAACGGCGAAGTCGTCACCATCGACGGCGGCGAGTGGCTCAACGGTGCCGGCGAATTCAACAAACTCGAAATGCTGACCCCTGAAATGTGGGACACCATCGAAAAAACCATGCGTCGCTGACCGCAGATTTAACGGATTTTAACGAATGAAACGGATTTTTGAGGTGCCCATTGGTGGCAGATTGCGCCGCAAAAAGCCTGCTGATACGGCACCACAAAAATCCGTTTCATTCGTTAAAATCCGTTAAATCTGTGGTCATAATTTATACGCTTTGAAATCCTTGCTGAATTCGGCCGTTGGAATGGGTTGATTGGGCGTGACTTGCGTGAACTCGAAACTCTCATAAAGTCCTTTGTCGTCTAACACCACCACTACGTTGGGCAAATACGTTTTGGGGTCGACGCACAGGGTCACTTTGCGGCCGTAGGCATTGGGTACCAGAATGGTTTTGCCAGGGGTGAGGGTTGCGTCAATGCTCAAGTCGTTTTTTTCCATAATTCGGAACGGGCCGCAACCGTATTTTTCGGCAATGGAACGAATGGTTTCGCCGCGCCCGATTTTATAATTAAGGTAGCGAAACTGCGGGTAATCGGCGCGCAATACGTGGTGCGGGTGTCCTTGCACCAGCGAGTCGCCGGCGTAGCGGAAGGCGCGGGTAAAGCCGTTGTCAATCCGTGTACCGTTTGTGCGCAGCAAGTCGGTGATGGTGCCGTAGCCAGCCTGCACCACCGAGTGGTGCTGCCCCTTTCGCATGAGGCTGCCCTCGGGGTCGAGGCTGAGGGTAACGTAGGGGAAAGCCGCCGGATAAACCCAGGCATCGCCGTCGTTCTGGCCAGCTACGTAGAGCACTTCCACTCCCCGGTCGTTTTTGATGTAAACCTTCAATGGCCTGAAGCCCAGCTTCATCTGACTACGGGCCACCTTGATGGAATTACCGATGCGCTCTTGGGCCTTCACGTTGCAACGCAGGTACTGCAGGCCATTGATGGCCGAAATCATGCGAGCGGTTAGCTGTTCGGTGGTGATGGAAGTAGTTGGCCGGGCCGCTGCGAACAAGCAAATAACTGCCGCTCCGGCCAGGCAACGCATCCCGTAATTGAAAGTAAAAACCATAAAACAAATTAAGCGAAATGCCGACACCAACATTTCTTAATTCACCCCAAATTTTCTGACTGAAATAGAAAATAAATGAATGGGATGAACAGCAAGAATTGAAAAAATTAATTCAAACTAATGGCTGGAAATCGCGACGAAACACTGTCGAAAATAAATAATTCGTCAATTTCGATGCGTTGAAAATAACGGGCCAACGGAAATTGTTCCACCAAGGCTTGTACCACGGCAGCATTGGCCCCGTTCATCGTCACCCAACCCCGGCTGCGGTCGGCGCTGATGGCGTAAGTTTCAATAATTTTCTCGCTCAACAAGCGGTTGATAAACGACCGATGCCGGGGAATAAGCGCCATAAACGCCTCATCGTAGGCGTCGGGCAGCGCAATAGAAACGACGAATGTGGGCATGGAACAAGGGAAAGCAACGCCCGGCTAAACGCCAAAACGGCGGAGAATGTTGAGATAGGGCATTCGCTGCGCTTAACGCTTGGCCGGGGCCGGGGCGTTCACCAGCGTCATTTCGCGCACCAAATGCCCTGCCCCGGCATACTTATCCACTACAAAAAGCATATAGCGTACGTCGAGCGCAATGTTGCGAACGCGGTCGGGGTCGAAGGCCAAATCCGACATGGTGCCTTCCCAGTCGCGGTCGAAGTTGGTGCCAATCAATTCGCCCTTGCCGTTGATGACGGGCGAACCCGAGTTGCCGCCCGTGGTGTGGTTGGTCGCAATAAAAGCTACTGGTACCGTGCCGTTTACGGCGTACTGCCCGTAGTCTTTTTTGTTGTACAGCTCAATCAAACGCGGCGATACGGCGAACTCGGGGTTCGTGGGGTCGGCCTTTTCCATCAGCCCGTCGAGGGTGGTGTAGTAGTTGTACGTCACGCCGTCGGCGGGCCGGTAGCCGGCCACTTGTCCGTAGGCCACGCGCAGGGTCGAGTTGGCGTCGGGGTAAAACTTGCGGGTGGTTTGCCACTGCCGCAGCGCAGCCACGTAGGTGCGCTGGAGCAACGTAACCTGGTCGGCATTTGCCTGATAAACCGGCTGAATTTGCGTTTTGAGCGTGGTTTGCACAGCCGATGCCAGTTGGTAAGCGGGGTCGTTGGTGAGGGCCGTGGCCGTGCCGGCTGCTAACTCGTCCAGCACTTGCAGCGCCGTGGCTTCGGAAGCCAGACGGGTTTGTGCGAAGAGGTTGTCGGCAAAGCGCGTCCAGCTTTCGGTCGTTGGGTTCTGGGTCTTCAGGGTTTGCACGGCGGCCGGCAGCAGGGCGGGCGGGGTGTTTTCGGCATATAGGCGCAACAGTGCGGCGGCCACTTTTTGGTCAGTCGGCCGGTTGTAATTGCGAAAGAAATTGCTGGTGGCGGGGCGCATTTTATCCACCGCTGTTTTTAATTCGGCCGCCGGTGTTTTGGCATTTATTAAATCCAGGATGCTGGCGTAAGAATTGGCGAAACGCAGCAATTCCACGCCAAATGCGGCCTCGTTCACGTATGCTCTGGCTTGCACGTAATCACGCTCTTGCGCGTAGTTTTTTTGCAAGTCAGTTAGCAAGTTACCGTAGCTGGCGCGGCGTGCGGCATCGGCCTGCACCCACTGCGTAAACTGGATTTCTTGCTCGCGCTTGCGCTGCACGGCATCGAGCTTTTTGAGGCCCCGCATTTCGCCCTGCCATTTTTTATAATAATTGGCAATGCCCGCGTATTTGGCGGCGTATTGAATGCGCACCTTATCAGAAGCCTGCATATCGGCATCCCATATCTTGAGCAAAGCCGCCCGCACCTTCACCCGCGCCGGGTCATCAACGGAATAAATTTCGTCCACGCCCCACGAGGTCAGGTATTCGTTGGTGCGGCCCGGAAAGCCGAACACCAGCGTGAAATCGCCGGGCTTTACGCCTGCCAGCGAAATAGGTAAGTGGTGCCGGGGCTTAAAAGGCACATTGGCCGCCGAATACGGAGCCGGTTTATTGTCGGGGCCGGCGTAGATGCGAAATAAACTAAAGTCGCCGGTGTGGCGGGGCCAGGCCCAGTTGTCGGTATCGCCGCCAAACTTGCCGATGCTGCTCGGCGGCGCACCCACCAGCCGGATGTCCTGAAACACTTCGGTCACGAACAAATAATACTCGTTGCCGCCAAACATCGAGCGCACAAACGATTGGTAGTGCGTGCCCACAACGGCTGCCGTGGCTACTTTGGTCCCGTTGGCCTGTACTTGTTTTTCGCGCTCGGCCTCGACGGTGCCGGGCGCAATGCCGGCCAGTACCTGGGCCGTTACGTCTTCCATCCGCACAATAAACGTGGCCGTGAGGCCCGGATTAGTCAACTCCTCCGCCTTCGTCATGGCCCAGTAGCCGTTGGTGAGGTAGTCCTTCTCGACCGACGAATGCTGCTGAATTTGCCCGTAGCCGCAGTGGTGGTTGGTGAGCAGCAGGCCCTGGTCGGAAATGATTTCGCCGGTGCAGCCGCCCCCAAACTGCACCACGGCATCCTTGAGGCTGCCTTTGTTGATGCTGTAAATGTCGTCGGCCGAAATTTTCAAGCCCTTTTTTTTCATGTCGGCCTCGTTGAGCTGCTTGAGTAGCAGCGGCAGCCACATTCCTTCGTCGGCGCGGGCTGCGGAGGAGAGCAAGAGGATGAAACCGGCCAGCAAGGCCCGGAAACGTATGGTTTGCAGCATCGGCAGTAGATAAGTACGCCCAGAATTAGGGCGGAATGGTACGAACCTCAAAAATACAGCCGCGCCCGCGCTTCTGCGCCGCAACGGCCGCAACACGGCGTATGCCTCGTCAAAAAAAAGCGGGCGGGCCGCTTCAATAGCTACCCGCCCGCCGACATATTAAAACCCGTTTGCTACGAATGCCCCATCTCAGCCACAGCGGGTTGAGACCGGTCGCCGGTGGCTGCCGCGCTGCCGGTGGCGGCAATCAGCCCGTGCGCCGCGCTGGCCCCGGCGTTCCGTTCCCAGTCCCGAAACTTGCTGATTTCGCCCTGAAACTGGCCCACGAACCAACTGATGAGCGACAGGTCGTCCAGGAAACCCAGCACCGGGATAAAGTCGGGGATGAGGTCAATCGGCGACAATACGTAGAGCAGCACCGCCAGCCCCGACACCACGGTGAAGGTGCTGACGTCGCGGTAGCTGCCCGTGGCGTAGTCGCGCACGAGCCGCACGAGCGTCAGGGCCACGTCCCAGAGTTGCTTGAATTTGTTGCCCTTGTTGTCCTCAACCGTCAGCTTGTCAGCCACTTCGTTGAGGATAGTTAGTATTTTAAATGGCTTGCCTAACAGCCGGGAAGCCCGGCCGACGAAGACATTGAAAAGTGCGTTCTTGGAAAGTTTGAGGCCGCGTTCGGCGAGGGTGAACATGGGGAGCGGGTTAAAATTTGGCCCTTCTACGGCTAGTACCGGGCGGGCGTTGGCGCGTTACCGCTCAAACAGCGGCGTGGTGCCGCCCACCCAATCCTTGTCCTTATTAAAATCGACCCCAATCATTTCGCCCCGGCTCAGGCGGCCCAGACCGGTAAGCAATTTTGGTTGGGCATCGGTAGCCGGCCACGAATACAACAGACGAATTTCGCATTTCACCAGCCCGTCGGGCGATTGCACCACGGGTTCGTAATTGACTTTGCGTTGCAGCAGATAATTCGATTTATCGGGCAGCGCGTCTAAATCATCGGCCGTGAAATGCAGGCGTACCCCCGCGCCCGCAAAAGAAAAGAGCGGCTTGAGAACGTAATTCTCTAAATCGGCCGGGTACTCGGCTAGTTCGCTCAAATAAAAGCTGGCGGGTGCGAATTCGCTCTTTATTAGGGGCAGCGTGTATTTGCTGATGCGGAAAAACCAGTTGGGGTGGCCTACCCAGGTAACGTCCACGTCGTCGGTCAAATTAAATTCGGTTTGTAAATTTTCGTGGCGCGTTAGTTCATCAAAAATAATGCGGTTGTAAATACGCTTTATTTTAATGAGCCGGTCGTCTTTCTCGTAAAATAATTCCCGGCCATTTTTTTTGATTTTAGTCAGGCAAACGGCTTTTATTCCCCAAAACTTTTCGGTTAGAAAAAAGTCGATTCGGGTCTTTTGCTTCTCGGGAAATAATTCTAACAAAATGACGTTCTCGGGTTGCTCATCGGCCAGTAAAAGGCGGCGCATTTCGCGGTGGTATGCCGCGTTATCGGCCACTGCCAGATAAGGAGATACTGAGCTAGGAATTGGGAAATGAGCTGCAAACACCTCCGGTAGCCACGATTGGAAAGCGTACAACGACGGAAAACCCTGCATCTCAATAAGCTGAGGCTCAAGCTCGCCGGTGTTTGCGTTGCGGCACACGGCAAAATCAAACGTCAGAAATTCGGCGTGTTCGTCTTCATTCGGCACCCGTTGCGCGGTCGGAATAGCGGCATTCGTCAAGGCTTTAAAATTGGCCTGTTGAATTACGTTGATAATATCCTGCCCGGCGTTAATTAATTTGTCGCGCAACAAAGCGGGTACGAAAATCGGCGTTTCGGCCACCCGAAAATCAAGTTGACCAGGCAATTGCTGGTCAATATCGGCCAACATTTCCTGATATTTAGCGGGCGAGAATACCGCGTTGAATTGCTGACGGGCTTCGGAAATCATGTTTTTTGAACAGATGGTATTTTACTTCAAAAATTGCGTTAAGCCATCGCCATTTCGGGTACGGCGGCAATGGCGCGGCGCAGAAACGAGGGCACGATGATGCTTTCGGTCAACTCAATGGTGGTTGAGTCCGCCAATTGGCGCACCATGTCGTTGTATTTGTCTTCGCCGTGGTTTTCGATGACTTGCTGCTTCTTTTCATCCGTCAGCAAATAGCGTAGCATTCCTTCGCCATCGGCTTCGGGATGGAATTGGGTACCGAATATTTCGGGCGTGAAGCGCAGGGCCATTACGGCGCGGGCCAATGGAATGTGGGGCCGTTCTTTTTCGAGGCAGAGCAGTTGGGTGCCGGTGGCCGCCATACGTTCTTCGTGCAAGTCAGTGAGTTGATAATCACGGGAATCGACAATATAAAACGGGTCGGGTAGCGCGGCCAGCAGCGGGTCGGCGGCCCCGGCTGGAGTGCAATGCACGGGCATTACGCCAAATGAAGTGGACTTGCGTTTACTGACGACACCCAATGCCAAATGCCGGCTCACGAGTTGAAACGAATGGCAAATCAGCAGCAAATGTTTTTTGATTTCGCTGACTTTATTGTGCGCGAAAAGAGCGTCAATAAATGCGAAGTATTTCAGTTCCCACAATTCGTCGGATGCCAGAGGGCTACCGGGGCCGCCGGTCGAAATATAAACGTCGTACTCGAGGGTAGGCACGGCAGCCTCGGCCCGAACATTAAACGTGTCAATCTCGAAAAAAACGCTGTTGTCGGTTTCGGCGCGGCGCAGCAATTGACGAATACAACGCATTCCCTCGTTGGGAAAATTATTGTACATATCCAGGATGGCAACTCGGATGGTGTTCATAAGCGAGCGAATAAAAATGAGAAACGCCGACCGCGTGGCCGGCGTTTCGGAACGGGAGCTGCAAACGGCTAAAGGCCGACAACAGTTTCGGCGAGGATGAAGTCAACCACTTTCACGAGGTCGCCGGTTTCGCGGAACACGGCGAGCTGACGGTCGGCCCCGGTACCCATCTCCATCATTTTCAGCACGTACTCTACTTCGTGGCGGCTGCCGAGGTCGTCCACTACGTCGTCGATGAAGTCGAGCAACTCGAGGATGAGGGCGCGGGTGGGCTTTTCTTCCTGGCTGCCGAAGTCAATTAAATTGCCGTCGATGCCGTAGCGGGCGGCCCGCCACTTATTTTCCTTAATCAGGGCACTGCGGTAGAGCCGGAAATTAAGGTTTTGCATTTTGAGCTTGTAAATTTTTGCCACGAGCGCCTGCATAACGGCGGCGATGGCGATGGTTTCGTCGGGCCGCATCATCTGGTCGCAGATGCGGTATTCGATGGTATCGAAAAAAGGGTGGAGGCGCAAATCCCACCATATTTTTTTGCCATTATCGATGCAGCCGGTTTTGATGAGGAGTTGAATAAACTCGTCGTAATCGGAAGCGCTGTTGAAATAGCCCGGAATGCCGGTGCGCGGAAACCGCTCGAATACTTTGGTACGGAACGACTTATAACCGGTTTCGCGACCTTCCCAGAAGGGCGAATTGGTACTGAGGGCGAACAAATGCGGCAGAAAATACCGCAGTGCGTTCATCATGTACACGCCGATGTCGCGGTTTTCGATGCCGACGTGGACGTGCATTCCAAACACCAAATTCGAGCGGGCGGCCTCCTGTAATTCCTCCACAATTTTGTCGTAGCGGGCATCGGGGGTGATGGTTTGGTCTTGCCAGCGCGAAAACGGGTGTGTGCCGGCGGCGGCAATTTTAAGGCCCACGTTATCGGCCAGGCTCACTACTTGCCGGCGCAGGTGCAGTACCTCGGCGCGGGCCTCGTCGATGTTGCGGCAAATATTGGTGCCGACTTCCACTACGGCCTCGTGCATTTCGGCTTTCACCTGCTCGTGGAGCGTGATTTTGCCGTCCTCCACAATCTTCGACATATGCGACCGCAACTCCCGCGTTACGGGGTCAATGGTCTGAAATTCTTCTTCAATCCCGAGGGTAAAAACAGGCATAGGCATGGAAATACGGCTTAAAAAGCGAAAAATAAAACCAGCGCCTCCCCGCGCCGGAGCGGCAGAAAGGCGCTGATTCTAAATAAGTTATTTTGTCTTTTTAGGAGCTGCCGGAGCAGTGGCTTTGGCAACTGCGGCAGCCGGTTTAGCAACGGCAGGCTTTGCAGCAACAGCCGGTTTGGGGGCTGCTACAGCCTTGGCTGCCACCGGTTTGGCTGCTGCCTTCGGAGCTGCTTTTGGAGCTGCTTTTGGAGCTGCCGCTTTCGGGGCGGCTGCCGGAGCGGCGGCTTTGACTGCCGAGGCAGCGGCCGGATGCACGAAGGTGCCCCAGGTCAGGTTGTCGCGGCCCGGCACTTGCTTTTTGGCCCGCTCGATGGCCATGTTGGCGGCGGCTTCTACCACCCAATCGAAGTTGAACTGGCCGACAGATTTGATGTCGGCATCGGGGGCCGGGTTGCCGAAATCGATGGCCAGCGGAATGCCGTCGCGCACGGCAAACTCGACGGTGTTAAAGTCGTAGCCGAGGCCGTGGTTGAGCTTCAGCACGTAGTCCTTCATCGTGGCGAGGAGCTTTTTGCCGGCCTCGCCCGTCGTTTTCATTTCGGTTTCGTAGCGCAGGTGCGGGGCGTTGCGCGGCTCGTAGGGCATGATGAGCACGTCTTTCCCACCGATGCAGTAGCAACGGAAGTAGTCGGTGAAGTCCACGGCTTCCTGAAAAAGCATCACCAGTTGGCTGGTTTCGGCGTAGGCGCGGAAAAAGTCGTCGGGCGTGTCGAGCTTGTACACGCTTTTCCAGCCGCCGCCGCTGTGAGGCTTCATGTAGGCCGGGAAGCCGATGTGGGCAAACGCCTTTTCCCAGTCCATCATGGCCAGGTTGCGGAACGAATTTTCGCTGGTGTCGGCGGGGCGCTCTTTGCTGGGCAGCAACAGCGTTTTGGGCACCGGTACGCCGAGGCGCACGGCCAACGCGTTGTTGAAAAATTTCTCGTCGGCCGACCACCAGAACGGGTTATTGACGACGGCCGTGCCCATGAGGGCGGCGTTTTTGAGGTAGGCGCGGTAAAACGGCACGTCCTGCGAAATCCGGTCGATGATGACGGCGTAATCGGTCGCAACGTGTTGTTCTACTTGGTCAATCTGCACAAATTCAGCGCGAATATCGGCCGGCGCTTTCTCGTTTACGCGGTCCACAAATGCCTGCGGAAAAGAGTTTTCCTGGCCGAAGAGAATGCCAATTTTTTTCATGGGATTGGGGTGTTAGGGGCTTAGTTGTTAGGAACTTAGGTGTTAGGGGCTTAGGCGTTTGGGAGTTGAGCTTGTGCATTGGGAATGGGCGTTTAGAAGAAATATTCTGCGAATACAGAACAGATTTACCCAAGTTCCTAATACCTAAGTCCCTAATACCTAAGTCCCTAAATTGTATTCAAATACTGCGGAAACATATCGCGCCACACGGGCCAGTCGTGGTTGCCGAAGGGCTTGACATCGAGCGTGTGCTGAATGCCTTTGTGGCTGAGGATGCGCGACATATGAAAGGTGTCGTCTTTGCAGAAATCGTACTCGGCGGTGCCCAGGATGATGTTCATCCACTGAAAATGCTCGCTGTGGGCGTTGGGCATATAGGCGGGCGGGTTGTTGAAATACACGTTTTCGTCGTGGTAGCCGTCCACGAACTGACTGATGTCGAAGGCGGCGCCCATCGTGAAGAGGTGCGCTACCTGCTCGGGGTGGCGAAACGCAAAGTTGAGGGCCTGATAGCCACCGAAGCTGCACCCGGCCACGCCGATTTTATCGACGCTGCATTCGCGTTGCAGCGCCGGCACAAGTTCGTCGCTCAAAAAACGGTCGTAAAAAAGGTGGTTCTGCACGCGCACCGCCGGGTGCAAGTGCTTGGCGTACCACGAAAAACGGTCGATGCTGTCGATGCAAAATAATTTGATGCGCCCGGCTTCCACGAGGGGGCGGGCGGCCTCAATGAGCTTAAAGTCGCGGGCTTCGTTGTCGCGCCCTCCCGACGTGGGGAAGATGACGACCGGGTAGCCCCAGGTGCCGAAAACCAGCATATCGATGTCCTGACCCAGATGGTGGGAATAAAAACGGCGGTGTTGTTCGTGCAAAGCGCGTCAGATTGAGAGGGTGAAGGCCAGCCGCGTTTGGTTGGCGGGGCTAAACTACTGAACAATGTTTTAGACTACCTAATTTTCAAGCTAAAAATTATTGCGACGCGGGTTTTTCGCCCGCGTCGGCGGGCCGCATTTCCAGCCTGTAGCGGGCGTTGAAAAGTCGCGTCATGCGCCCGAAATTCACGTTGTGCCGTTACTTTGTCCGATGGTTTCTTTGGTTTCGGCGGCAACGGATGCCGCAACCGCTGTCCAACGCCACGAGTTGGTGTTGCCTTCGGCTGCACTGGGCCGTGAGGTGTCGGTGAGTATTTTGCTGCCACCCGGCCACCAATTGGCCGCTGCGCCCTACCCGGTGCTTTACCTGAACGACGGGCAAGACCTCGACCGCCTGGGCCTGCCCGCCACATTTAAGGCGCTGCTGACGCAGGAATTGGTGCGGCCTTTCCTCATTGTGGCCCCGCACGCCAACGAGCAGCGCACGCAGGAGTACGGCGTGGCCGCCCAGGCCGACTACAACGGCCGGGGCAGCCGGGCAGCCGCTCACACGGCCTTCTTACTGAAGGAATTACTGCCCCTGGCACAGAAAAATTTTGGGGCCAGCGCCGACCCGGCTGCGGCCGTCGTGGCCGGGTTTTCGTTGGGCGGCCTGGCGGCGTTTGACGTTGCGTTTCATCACCCCGACTGCTTCCGGCGGGCGGGCGTTTTTTCGGGCTCTTTCTGGTGGCGCGGCCGGGCGGTGGGGGCGGGCTACACCCCCGCCGACCGCATCATGCACGCCCAGGTGCGGGCCGGTGGTTTGCACCCGCAACACCGGTTCTGGCTGCAAACCGGCACCCTCGACGAGCGCAACGACCGCAACCAGAACGGCGTGATTGACTCGCTCGCCGACTGCCTCGACTTGGTAGAAGAACTGCGGCACCAGGGCCTCGACCTGGCCGCCAATCTGCGCTACGTGCAGGTGGAAGGCGGGCACCACAACCAGGAAACCTGGGGCCGCCTACTGCCCGATTTTCTGCGCTGGGCTTTCGGTACGGCCACCGCGCCGGCCTTGCCCGCGCCACTGCCCGTCGTGCGCCTGCAACTCGACCCCGCCGACCCCGCGCTGGCCCCAACGCTGTTCGCCGATGCGCACCCGGCCCCGGCCGGCGGCCCATCGCCAACTTTGGTGCTGCCCGTTGCGCCCGCCCCTACCTCATCTGCCAACCCCGCTACCACCATGCTCCTTGCCGCTTCCCGCCCCGCCGTGGGCGACTATTTGCCCTACACCGCCACCTACATCAACCTGGTGCCCGACGGGGCCGACCCGCTCGATTTGCTGCGCCAGCAATTGACCGAAGTGCAACAAGTTTTTGGCAAACTAACCGATGCACAGGCCCTAACCGCCTATGCCCCCGGCAAGTGGACGCCGAAGCAGGTGCTGCTGCACGTCGCCGATGCCGAGCGCATTTTTGCCTACCGCGCCCTGCGCTTCGCCCGGCACGACGGGCAGGCGCTGCCGGGTTTCGACGAAAACGAGTTTGCCGCGCACAGCGCCGCCGATGCCCGCCCGATGGCTGGTTTGCTGGCCGAATACGCCGCCGTGCGGGCCGCCACGCTCGCGTTGCTGGCCGCCCTGACCACCGAACAGCTTGCCCGGCGCGGCGCGGCCAACGGGGCCGACGTCACGGTGCGGGCCCTGGCCTACATCATGGCCGGCCACGAGCGCCACCACCTCAACGTGTTCCGCGAGCGGTATTTGCCCGTGCTGGGGCAATAGCCGCAGCGGGCCGTTTCGCTGGTTTTTTCTACCTTCGCCCCGTCGCAACCAGCCGGCCAGCCGGTTCGGGCGCGTTTCGATTTTCTCCCTCCACCTCAACCCGCTTCCATCATGGCCAAAAGCACCGACGCCCGCAAAGAAAAAAAGAAGGAACCCGCGCTCACCCCCAAAGAAAAAAAAGCCGCCAAGGATGAGAAAAAAGTCATCCGCGACCGCAAGCAGGATTAGGTGTAAGTAACTGCTGCTACGCGGGCAATTCGAGCGTCTTGTGTTTCAGGTTGTTGCTCGTTGCTTGTTGCTTGTTGCGTTAGTGCCTCAAAAACCGTCCAGAAACCACCAACAAGCAACAAGCAACAAGAAACAGCCCGCGTAACAGCAGTAAGTAAGCTAATAGCTTTTAGCTGATGGCTAATAGCTTTTTTGCTCACAAACAGCCCGTTGCCTTCGCAACAACCTGCGCAACCGCCCCCGAAACACCTTGCTTGCGCGGGGCGATTCGGGGGCGGTTTTTTTGAGCGTCACCGGGTGTAATACGGCTCTTTTTCTTTGTCGTGGTAACGCAGGTAGTTGTGCAGCACCAGTTTGATGAGCGTCTGGTAGGCGCGGCGCTTGCCCAGGTTGGCCAGCTTCATAAACTGCGGCACCGTGATGCGGGGCACCGTTTTGAGGTGTTCGAGCACGGCCAATTCGTGGCGGTTGAGGGGCAGCGTCTCAAAGCGCACTTCGTCGGGGGCGGGCTGCCGGGCCAGCAGTTTCTCGGCCAGGTGGCTGGTTTGCACGCTTTCGTCGCGCACGCGCACGTAGCTGCGCCAGTCGCCGGGCGCAACGTGGGCGCGGTGGGGTTTGGTGGCGCTTTCGGGCACGGTAACGAGCAGGACAATACGACCCGCTTCGTCCTCTAATTCGTTGAAAGCTAGTTGAGCCAGTGGCGGGTCGGCGTAGTGTTGGGCCGCATCGCGGAGCAGGAATAATTCTTCTTCCGCATCGCGCACCCCCACCATGCGGCCATCGTCGGCCACGCCCACCAGCACGTGCCCGCCGCGCGTGTTGGCCAGCGAAACCAAGGTGCGCGAAATGCGGTGCGGGTGAGTCGTTTTCTTTTTGAATTCGAGCGTTTCACTCTCGCCCTGGGCAATAAGTTCGCGGAGTTGGGGGAAGGTCATGGATTTTTTTGAGGGGAGTGGTCAGTGGCCGGACGAAGCCCTTCGGGCGAATCGCCCGACCACTGAGCCATCGACCAACAAAAAAGTGTCGCTCCCAGACAGGAAGCGACACTTTTTTTAACTCAACCCAAAAAAACTAAAACGGCAAATCGTTGTCGTCGTCGCTGGCAATGGGGGCGGGCTTGGCTTGCAGGCCGGGGTTTTGGTTTTGCACCGGGCGGGGGGCCGCTTGCTGCTGCTGACCGCCGCCGTAGTTGCCGCCGCCTTGCGGGGCACCGCCACCGGCCGGCTCGATGCGCCAGGCTTCGAGATTGGTGAAATACAGCATTTTGCCTTCTTTGCTGTAGCCGCGGCCACGCAGGTTGAAGGCTACTTTCACTTCCGAGCCCACCGGAAAGGGGTCCACGAGCGAATTTTTGTCGTTTACCGTCTGAAATTTGATTTGTTCGGGGTATTGGCCGTCCTGAACTTCCAGCACAAACTCGCGTTTGCGGAATTTTTCACTGATGACTTGTTCGTCGAAAACTTCGATGATGCGGCCGGTTGCGTCGTACGACATACGGTAAGGTGTTTGAAGGGTGAAACTCTAGCCCCAAACCTACGAAACAAAATCGTAGTTCGCCCGAAAAACGATTTTCGAAGGACCAGTAGCCGGCCGTTTTCGGGGTGGTTCCGGGGTGGCGTGCCGCCGACGGGCTAACGCACAAACACCGGTGAGTGCAGCAACTGCACGAGGCGCTGGTCGTTTTTCAGGCGCTCGAAGGCTGCAATTTGCTGGGCCGAAAGCACGGGGCGCAGGGCTTGGTCGAGGTAGGGCAGGGGTGGGGCAACCTCTTCGCCGGGCACAGGCGTCAAACCTTGCGGGGGCTGCCCGCCGGTGGCGGTTTGCAACTGGGCCAGCACCAGGTACAATTTTAATTCCTGGTTGGCGTACTGGTGCAAGGCCAGCAGCTGCCGGGGATGGAGGCGCAGCGCCTCGTTAAGAAACCTGGTCAGCTCGGTGAGGCGCTCGCGGGCTTGTTCGGGGCTGAGGGTGGGGTAGGGTGTGCCCGCAAGCAATGGCCGAACCAGCGCGAGGCTGAAGAGAAGAATGAAACCAATTAATTTCATGGCCGCAAAGATATGCATCCCTGGTTGATTTTCGGGTTTTTTTCCATCAATTTGTTAATGATAGGCGGATTGGGTAGCGAATATGCTGGTTTTTGGGCTGACCTTTGCGCCCGAAATAGGGGCTTAAAAGCCGGCTCGGCGGCAATACGCCTCTCTTTAACGGCTGACAAAGCCAGTGTTATCTTTTTGTTAAACATGAAATTTTCTTTGGCCATCCACGGCGGGGCCGGCACCATCGCCCGGACTTCGCTTACTCCCGAAGCCGAACAACAGTACCGGTCGGCGTTGCACACGGCCCTGCAAGCGGGCGCGGCCGTGCTGGCCAGCGGCGGCCCAGCCCTTGATGCCGTGGAGACGGCCGTTCGCAGCCTCGAAGATTGCCCGTTGTTTAACGCCGGGCGCGGGGCCGTTTTCACCCACGAGGGCCACCACGAGATGGACGCCGCGCTCATGGACGGGGCCAGCGGCCGGGCCGGGGCCGTGGCCGGGGTGCGCGAGGTGCAAAACCCCATCCGCGCCGCCCGCCTCGTGATGGAGGCCACCGAGCACGTACTACTGGCTTATCCGGGGGCTGACGAGCTGGCCCGCGAGCACGGCCTGCCGCTGCAACCGCCCGCGTATTTTTTTACCGAGTTTCGGCACCGGCAGTTGCAGGAGGCCATCGCCGCCGGCCGGATGCAGCTCGACCACGCCGCCACGCCCGCGGCGGCAGTGGCCCCCGACCCCAACTGGAAAAAAGGCACCGTCGGGGCCGTGGCCCGCGACCAGCACGGGCACCTGGCCGCCGCCACCAGCACCGGCGGCATGACCAACAAACGCTACGCCCGCATCGGCGACACCCCCCTGATTGGGGCCGGCACCTGGGCCGATGCCCGCTGCGCCATCAGCTGCACCGGGCACGGCGAGTATTTCATGCGGGCGGTAGCTGCCCACGACATTGCCTGCCTGATAGAATACCGGGGCCTGACGCTGGCCGAAGCCTGCCGCGTCGTCGTCCACGACAAGCTGGCCCCGGCCGGCGGCGAAGGCGGCCTCATTGCCGTGGATGCGGCGGGTAACCTCGCCCTGCCCTTCAACTCCGAAGGAATGTACCGGGCGTGGCGGGATGCGGATGGAGCGAGCGAAGTGGCGATTTACTGAGGCGGTTGCGCGGAGGCAGGCGATTTTGGCGCGGGCCTCCTGGCCCGTGCCGGTTACTAACGGGCCTCTGGCCCACACCCCAGGCCGAAACCGCAAAGCCGTTCAAGTAAAAACCGTTCAACGATTGGGGCCAGAGGCCCCCAAAGTAGCCGGCACGGGCCAGGAGGCCCGCGCCAAAACGCCACTGCGTCACAGGGTTCTCTACCCGGCGAGAATGCCTGGCTCGACCGCCACCGGTGCTTTGAAGGCGAAGAATTTGCGCTCCGTCATGCAGTACACGTTGCCTTTGGCCAGCACGTGCATCGTAATATTTTCGAGCGAAAGGGCCGTGCCTTTTTTGGCGGCGGCGGCATTGTTGTGCAGAATGCTGTGCCCGTCGAGGATGATGACGAGGTTCGAACCAATGGTTTCGACCAGGTGGCCATCGGTGATGAGTACGCCGGTATCTTCGCCCAACCCAATGCCTATCAGCTTCGGATGCAGGGCCACAGCTTCGATGAGACGCCCGAAGCGCCCGCGCTTCACGAAGTGCGAGTCGATGATGGCGGCGGGGCACAGGTTGAGGCCGAGGCCCATTTTCACGGCCCCTTTCAGCAACGCATCGGGCACCGAGCCGCCGCGAATCATGTGCTGCGACATGGCCATGGCCCCGGCGCTGGTGCCGGCAATTACGAAGCCCGGCTCGGCGCGGTAGCGGCGCAGCAGCACGTCGTGGAACTCGGTTTCGGCAAACATTTCGCGCAGGCGCGACTGGTTGCCGCCCGAAAACATCACCACGTCGGCGGCCAGCAAGCGCTCCACGTACCCGGCCTGCCGGGCATCTTCGGGGGTGCGGATGTCCATCACGCCCACTTCGGTGCAGTTGAGCATGGCGAAGGAAGCCACGTACACCGGCCCCACTTCTTCGGGTATCATCGAAGCCGTCGTCACAACTTCAATGCGCGGGTTGTGCTTGCCGGTTTCCAGCACCACCCGCTTGAGAATGCCTAACTCAAAAAAGTTGAGGTAATACTTGCGGCGGGTGCGCG
>JANYFQ010000547.1 GCA_025362615.1 Hymenobacter sp.
CCGGTTTTCAGCAGGATGAGGCCCGCGCGGGCCAGCAGCACCGGGTTTTGCGAGCCGGTGCGGCGGGCCACTTTGATGTACTTGGCCGCGTTGGCGTAGTCGCCGCGCTTGTAGTACACCCAGGCCAGGGTTTCGTTCACGTCGATGTTGTCGGGCCGGCGGGCGTACTCGATTTTGGCGTGTTCGAGGGCCTTGTCCAACTCGTTGGTTTTGAGGTAGGCGTAGGCCAGTTCGCGGTCGGTGTAGTGGCCCAGGGCTTCGTCGCTGTTGGCTTGGTCGGCGGCGCTGGCCAGCATCTGGATGGATTCGCGGGCCATTTTTTCGGCTTCGGCGGGCTGCTTGTTCTGGCGGTAAATGTCCACCAGCTCTTCCGAAAAAGCATAGTCTTTGACGGTGGCGCGGGCTTTTTTGAAGTGGGCAATGGCGGCCGGGTAGTCGCGGCGGGCGGCGGCCACGCGGCCCAGGCCGGCTTCGGCGTAGGCGTAGCCGGGGCGGGCCAGCAGCGCCTGCTGGTAGCAGGCATCGGCGCGGGGCAAATCGCCGCTTACTTCGTAGAGGTGGCCCAGCGCCACGCGGGTCCATTCGGTTTGCTCCAAGCCCACGTAGCCCGCCTGGGTGGCCAGCGTCATCGCCTGAATGGCCCCCGGCACGTCGCCGTAAATTTCGCGCAGGTAGCTCACGCGGGCGTAGGCAGCGAGGTCGGGGCGGACGGCGTTCATCTTGTCGGCCATCTTCACGGCCTCGTCGTAGTGGCCCATTTCCACGTTGGCGTCGGTGAGCAGGCCATAGACGTAGCCGCTGTTGGGGTTTATTTCGCGGGCTTTTTCGGCCAGCGCCAGGCCCTGGGCAAAGTGGTGCTGCGTGAGGCTGAGCGAGGCTTTGCAGCACAGGGCCTCAAAGTTTTGCGGGTCGGCGCGGAGTACTTCGTCCAGCAATTCTACGGCGGCGGCATCGTAATAAGGATGGTCGCCGGTGACGCGGCCTTCCTGCATATACGCCTGGGCCAGCAGGAGGCGGCTTTTCTGGTCGCTGGGGTCTTGCCGAAGCTTGGCCAGCAGGCCCTGCACGGCGGCTTTGGTGTTGAGCCACTCGCCACCGGCTGCCAAATCGCCGTGCCGCATTTTGAGGTCGGGCAACCGGTTTTCGGGTTTCTTGAAGATGAAAATGGCCAGAGCCAATCCGCCAAAAACCACGAACAAAGCGGGGTACAGATATTTTTTCAATTGTTGAATTGCTTAATTGCTGGACGGGTGGGGGCCAGCCGCCCGATACCAAGCGCTACCCTAACCTACGAAGCTGGGAGGAAAAAGGAAAGACCGGCCTTCAAAAAAATAAAGAAAGCCGCCACCGGGCAAATCCCAGCGGCGGCTTTTCCAAAGCTATGGGCCGATTAAAGGCCCCCGCCATCAGCAAACCGCTAACGGCTCAAAACAAACTAGTTGCGCTCGATATGCACCGATTGTAACACCGTGCTGCCGCTGTACACCGTGGCGATGTACTGGCCGGGGGCTACTTCGCGGCCGGGGTTCCAGGTCAGGTCGTGGGCACCGGCTTTGAAGGCGCGGTTTTCGGTAATGGTGCCCACTTTGCGGCCCATTGCGTCGCTCACTACGATGCGGATATTGGCGGCCGTGCCGAGTTCAAAGTGCAGTGTCACGAGGCTGCTCGAAGGGTTGGGGTAAGCTTGCACCACCATCGTGTTGGCCGACAGGCCGAGGCCGGCCGCGCCACGCTGCGAAAGTACGCTGGCTTGCTGCGCCGTGGTGCCGCTCCAGGCAAGCTGCGAGTACGGGAAGGCGGCGCGGAACGTGGTGTCGTTCTTCTCGATGTTGGTGCTGAAACCCAGCACCTGGCCCAGGCGCGGCGTAACGGGGTTGGCACCACCAGCGGGGTAGTCGTCGTACCACAGGCCGATGGCGGCAAGCACCACGCCGCTCACGGCTTGCAACTCGATGCGGGTCACGTCGTCTTCGAGGCGGCGGCCGTTGGGGAAGCCGTCCATGTTCGGAATCAATTGCAGGGCGGTGCCCGAGGCGGTGAAGCGCGGGTCGGTCAGGCCAAGCACGGCGGCGTAGAGTAAGCCTTCCGAGCTGAAGTCGGGCGAGGTGCGCGAGGTCGGCGGCACGGCCATGTTCAGGCGCAGCATATCGCCGAACGTGGGCAGGAAGTTGTTGATGAACGGCTTGCCGGCGGCCAGCGGGTTGCCGGCTTTGCCGGTGGCGAGCTGATACGGGCGGGCGTTGGGCACGCCGGTGTGGAAGATGGGCAGCAAGTCAACCGAGCGGGGCTGGCCCAGGCCGGCAGCGGTTTGCGGGCGCAGCAGGTACTCGCCGAACCCACCGGCGGCCAGCGGCGCGAGGGCCGTGCCGTTGAGGGCCGGGTTGCCGGCGAGGCCGGCGAGGCCGTTGGCCCCGTTGCGGAAGTCAAACCCGTTGGCGGGCAGGCCGGGAGTGCCAGCCAGCGACTTGCTCTGGATGCGGAGCGGCGCGAAACCGGCAATGGCTTCGCCGAAATACGTCTGGTTGGCGGGCTTGGCGATGGCCGGGGCCACCGGGGCGTTGTCGGCCATGTAAAGGCCCAGCTCCGGGTTCATCACGCGGGCATCGAACTGGAACTGCGGCGTACCGGCGGCGGGCAACGGCACCCCGATGGCGCTCTCAGCATTCCACAAGTCCTTGATGCCCACGTTCTGCACCACCTCGTTGGTGAGCGGCATCCCGATGCGCGACACTTGCACGTAAGTGCCTGAGCCGGCCTGGAACGGCGGCGTGGTGGTGCGCGTCGTCAGCGAAAGGCGGCTGGCCGAAGCCCACACGCCGATGATGAAGTTGTTGTCGAGGATGTTGGTGGCAGCCGTCAGGTTCTGGCCGGTGGCTTGCAGCAGGCGCACCGGAATTTGCATCGCAATGGTTTGCACGTTTTTGCGGGCCAGGCCGTCGCGGGCCGTGCCGGCGTTAGAGCCGCCGCCCTGCACCTGGGCCGGGCGCACGCCGCCGAGGTCAAAAATGGCCCCCAGGTCAGTGAAGAACGGGTCGTCGGTGGGGCCGCAGAATACCTTAATGCCGTTGGGCAGGTTGGCCACAGCGGCCTGCATCACGGCGGCGTAGCCGCCGGGGTTGCCGAGGCCGGCGGCCACGTTGGTGCCCACGCCGGGCACCGTCACGCGGGCCGTAATGCTGCGCGGGCCGATGTTGGGCGGGGCCACAATGCCGGTGCCAGCCATCACCAGCGTGGTGGTGGTGCCGCCCCGGATTTCGTCGAGCTGGTAGGTCGTTTTCAGGTTTTCGGCACCCAGGCGGATGCGGAAAAACGTGCTCGGGTCCTGGTTGGTGCGCGTGAAGGTGAAACGGTAAATGATGTCGTCGTCGGGCGAGGTGGGGTCGCCGGGGGCGCGGGCGATGACGGGCTTGTTTTTGACGTGAATTTCGTAGCGGATATTTTCGCCGAACGAGTTGAAGTTGGGGCCGCCCTGGGGCAGCGCAAACGGCACGTAGTTGGCGATGAGCGTGACGGAGGCGTTGGCATCGTTGGCCGCCGCGTCCGGCGAGCGGAAGGCGTAGAGGTCGGTGTTGTCGGCCAGCGGGTCGTCGGCGATGAGCGGGGCTTCGCGGTGGCTGCTGGCCTCCAGGGTTTCGTGGCTGCCGCTCCAGAGCAGCAGTCCAGTGGCAGCGGCTCCGGCGGCGATTAACGTCAGCGCCGGACGGGTAAGGTTCTTTTTCATGCGTGAAATTTGAAAATGGGAAAGGGGGCTGAGAATCAGAAGGTGTTTTCTGGTTCCTTCGGCATCTACGGTGGAAAGGTGCCTTTAGGTTGAGCAACACACCTTATTTACAGGTCAAAACTTCGGGCCGCTGCCTACAAAGCGCAACCGTTGCGCCGCCTGGCCGGGGCGGGCGTAATTTTGCCGACTATCCCTCCGCAGTGGCGCGGGCCTCCTGGTCCGTGCCGACTGCTCGCGGGCCGCTGGCCCGCACCCCAGGCCGAAATTGTTCGTCCGTCCACGGCCCATCGTTCAACGATTGGGGCCAGAGGCCCCAAAGTAGCCGGCAAGGGC